>CAZPYQ010000050.1:0-10184 GCA_964590585.1 uncultured Planctomycetia bacterium
TATCCATACGCCCACCTTATTTATCATTATTGTTTTTATATTCGTCAACTACGGTTCCCTCCCAGGGCTTCACGCCGGACCTGTACGCGCCCCTGGCAAGGGCATGCGCCGAAACCGGCGATGTCAATATCACGAAAACGAGGCAGAGAAGGGCCTTTATGCCTGTCGCGGTGAATCCCTTGAAGACAAAGAGGCCCAGAAGTATGCCGCACGTTCCCAGGGTAACGCATTTGGCCGAGGCCTGCAGGCGGTTATATACATCCGGGAACCTTACGAGCCCCAGGCATCCCAGAAAATCGAATAAGAGGCCTATGATTATAAGCGCCGAGCCTATCGCATGTTCATTCATCAAAGTCTTTCCCTTCAAGGTACTTCGCGAGGGCCATTATGCCTATAAAGCTTTGAAGCGCCCACGCTATACCTATATCTATATACCAGTCCCTGCCCGTCGGTATACTTAAGATCGCGCATAAACCGACTATCAGTATGCCCAGCATATCTATGGCGACCGCCCTATCCGGCGCCGTCGGCCCTCTCAACACGCGGTATAGGCAGAGCGCGGCCGCGCCTAAAAGCCACAGGAATGACCGAGCCAGAAAACCGGACTGCCAGCTCATTACGGAAGGCAGCGGCGCGAATAATATTACCGAAATTGCCGCCGCAAACACCGCTAATCCTATTATCCAGCGTACCCTTCTAAACATCTATTCGAATATCCTCCTCAATATCTTTTCCAGACGCTCGACGACCGGAAGCCTCCCGGCTGCCCCGTCGTAACCTTCCTTCACGCATAGCCAGTGCACGTAAATAACGCCATTATCCCTATCCACATCCACGCTCGTCGTGCCGGGCGTCAGCGTTATGGAATTGGTCAAAAAAGTCAGCGCGATATCGCTCTTCAAGGTTGTCCTGACCTTGATCGTGCCGGGCCTTATGGGCAGGTCCGGATGTATGACCCTGTAAGCTACGTCAATATTCGCCTTAAGGCACTCCCATAAAAATACCACCACGTACCAGGCGAACCACAGATACCGGACCGGGTGCTTAAGCAGGCGCGTCGGCTTGGAGAACATGTCTTCCGTCATGAATAATACGAAAAATGATACCAGGATACCTGTAACGATATCCCGGACGCAAGGCGGCCATGACAGGACAAGCCATACAAAAAACCATGTGAAGAATAATACGATACGCGTTATCATCTGACGCCCCCCATTATGACGATATCGGCATAACTCTTGCCGTCCGCCAGGACCGAGGCGGCGCCCTTAAGAAGCGTGTTGGAAACGTTCGGAAACATCATGATGACGGTAATAAGGGAAAGCGCGGCCAAAACCAGCATCGGCGCCGCCATCGCCCATGACTTTTTGCCGGCTTCGCCTCCGGCGTCCCGGCGAGGCGAGCCAAAAAGCGCCGGCGTCAGCGCGTTGAAATAATAAGCCAGCGTCAAAATACTGACGAGGGCGGCGCAAAGGGCCAGGAAAGGCCGGCCGGCCTGGATACATGCCAAGATTATAACGAACTTGCTCCAGAACCCTCCAAGGGGCGGTATGCCGCATATGGATAAGGCGCCCGCAAGCGACGTGTAGCCGGTCACCGGATCTCTTGATACGATACCGCGTATCTTACCAAGGTCCTTAGTGCCGGTCATGCGCTCTATCGCTCCGGAATTGAGAAAGAGAAGCGACTTGAAGATACTGTGGTTCATCAAATGAAAGACGGCCCCAAGTATGGAAAAGGGCGTGCCTACGCCGAGCCCCAGCGCTATATAACCTATCTGGCTTATGCTCGAATAGGCGAACAGGCGTTTTATGTCGCTCTGGCCAAACGCCAGTATACCCCCCACGACCATGGATAAAACCGCCAGGGCTATCAGAAGGTTGGATAAGTAAGGAGATACCCCTAAGACGTTGAAAAATATCCTAGCCAGCGCGTATATCCCAAGGACCTTTATGGATACGCCCGAAAGCATTGCTGATACCGGAGCCGGGGCTGACGAATGAGCATAAGGCAGCCACGAATGAAAAGGCACGAGGGCCGCCTTCAGGCCGAACCCCATCAGGAAAAGGACGCCGACAAATTTTACCGTCGCGCCAACGGGTACTTGCGCGAAAAGACGCGCCATTTCCGCCATGTTCAGAGTCGACGCGTAACTGTATAAAATGGCGATGCCCAGCAATATAAATATGGATGCCAGCGCTCCCATCACGGCATATTTAAAGGCCGCCTCGAGTTCTTCGGCCCTGGTCTCAAACGCCACCAGGAAATACCCCGCTATAGCCGCTACCTCCATGAATACGTAAAGGTTGAAGATATCCCCCGCTATCAAAACGCCGTTCATGCCCGCCAGCATGAGGGAAAATAGCGCAAAAAATTTCCATCTATCGTCGCACGGCTTCATGTAGCCGATAGAATAAACGGCTACCATGAACGCCACCAGGTTAACGGTTATGAGCATGAAAACCGAAAGGCTGTCAACGACCATAGATATCCCAAGACCGGCCCGGGCCATCCCCAAACCGCAGACCAGAGCCCTGTTTGCCATGACAGAGGGCGCCGCCGCCAGCGATATGAAAGCCCCAGCCGCCGCGGCGAGCGCGGCCAGTATACCGCTAAACCCTTTATCTTTTTTGCCTATAATCGCGATGATGAACGCCACGGCAAGCGGTATCGCTATGAAATACGGAATAAAATTCATCTTTACCCTTTGAGCTTGTTTATCTTCGTTATGTCGAACGTCTCGTATTTCTCATATATGCGTATGGCTACGGCCACCAGAAGAAGCGTCATGGCCAACCCTATGACTATAGAAGTCAATACGACGGCCTGCGGCAGGGGATCTACCATGTTCCTGATCGCCTGATCCTGCGCGAATACGGGGGCGCGGCCCTGATCCCTGTAGCCGATAAGAACGAAAAAGAGGTTGGCCGCGTAGTCCATTATCCCTATACCTATTATTATTTTTATTATGTTGCGTTTTCTTAAAACGCAGTAGAGCCCTACGGAAAAAAGGACCAGGCACAGCATATATTCAGACATATCTCAATCTTCCTTGTATTTACCGGTCTTTGATATAAGAACGAGCGCCGTGAATATCGCGAAGATGCCGAACCCCACCACCGCCATTTCGCACAAAGGCAGCGCCACCGAATAATCGATGAAACCGCATGGCCTCACGGCCAGAATGAGAAAGATCAAAGCCCCCGCGCCGGCCAGGATACGGAGCCTCGAGACCCGAAGCCTTTTCAGGGCCTCCTCCTTGCCGAAAGCGAGCATGATATGCATGAAGGCCAGCGCTATGATGACGCCCCCGGCGAACCCCCCTCCGGGCGAGACATGGCCGTTTAGCGTGATGTATATGCCGTATAAAAGGATGAACCCCAGGGTAAGGCGCGTTATCGTCTTGACTATAACCGTCATTCCGCGCGTTTCGTTATTTCCCATACCCGCCCTCCTTGCCTTGCCTGCCCTTGCGGGCCAGGGCCAGTATCCCCACCACGGCCGTAAAGAGCACCGTCATCTCCCCCAGCGTATCCAGTAATCTGTATTTAAGCGTTACGGACGCCACTACGTTCGACGCGCCTCCATGCGCAAGGGCCTCTTCTATATAAGCCGTGGATATGCCCATAATCGGACTGCCGAAAGGCGGCAGGTCCTTCAAAACCAAGTAAGCCGAGGCGAGAAACACGGCCAGGAAGAAAATGGTCGCTGAAGTATTGAACGCCCATCTTCCCGACGCGCTGAAGGGGATATCGGACCTGGCAGTGGCGCGGATAAGTATGACGAGGCTGACTATCTCCACGACGAGCTGCATTATCGCCAGGTCAGGCGCTTTTAAGACGAGGAACGCTATCGAGAGACCGATGCCTACCGCGCCTACGGATATGACGCTCGACATGAGATCCTTCGCCTCTACCGCTATCACTGCGGCCGCTATCATGAATAACAACAAAACATGTATCTCGGTCATGCCAGACCCCGCCTAAAATAAGATTATAAGAAGCATCGCCGCCAGGCCCAGAAGGCACCATACCATGTAAGTGGGCAGTATGCCGTTATGGAGCCCCTTAAGAAACCCGGCCAAAGAACGCGTTACGTTACGGCCCAGGCTGAATATGTCCAGGGCCCCCTTTTCTTCATTCCTGTAAACGGCGTCCAGCGCCTTCACGTCCTTTATCGTATTATAGAACTCCACTCCCGATACCCTGTACTCATCGGCCTCTTCTCCTCCGACAAAAACATCGGTCCTGCGGAATGACCCGGCCTTGAGAAGGGGATACACAAAGAATCCGGCTAGTACACCTATAATTATGAGCGCGGTCGCCGCCACAGGAACCCATGTCCCCATAAATGTTATGTCAAGCCCGAGTGACGGCGCTATAAACACGGGTATGGGGACCAGAAAGGCGAATACGCCGAAGAGGATGCATATTAATGCCAGTATAACCAAAGGCAAGACCATAGCGAACGGCGCTTCCTTGACGGCCTTAAGGCCCGCGGAAGGCTTGCCTAAAAACACGGAATAGATGAGTTTTATAAAACTGGCTACGGTAAGCATGCTGCCGAACATCGCCGACGCGAGCCACAACACCCATAGGCGATCCCTCGCACCGGCCGATTCTATTATGCCCTGGTATATCATCCATTTAGAGACGAAACCGTTGAAAGGAGGTATGCCGGATATGGAAAGGGACGCGATCAGAAAGGCGAAGAAAGTCACGGGCATGTACGCCGCTAACCCCCCGAGCTTTGCGAGGTCCGTCCTCCCGGCGCTCTTCTCGACAGCTCCCGCGCTCAAAAAAAGGCCTGTCTTGTAGACGGCGTTATTAACCATGTGGAAGAGCCCGCCGGCTATCCCGACAGCGCTTCCGGTGCCTATGCCCAATATCATGTATCCCACCTGTGATACCGCGTGATATCCGAGAAGCCTTTTAAGATCATGCTGGACAAGCGCCAGTATGACCGCCAGGATTATCGTGACCGACCCGGTCGCCGAAAGGACGAGATTGGAGATACTGTTCATGGTGAATATCCCCATGGACGCCCTTACGAGAAGGTATATGCCGAGAAGTTTATCCAATGACGCCGGAAGATACGCCGTGACGCCGGTCGGAGCGTTCTCGGCGACATCCGGGAGCCACGAGTGAAAAGGCATGGCGCCGGCCTTGGCGAGACACGCCGCGGCTATGGCCAGATACGCGGCCATGGGCAGCGCGCCTTTTATGGGTATGTGTATCTTATCTATGGAAAACGTGCCTGTCATATGCCAGATGAGCCCTATCCCGAATATCAAAAGCGCGTCGGTCCCGCCTATTATTATTATGGCCTTTTTGGCGGAGGAGGCCGCGGCGTCGTCGCCTTTAAGATTTACGAGAAGATATAGAAGCGCCGCCAATACGCCCCAGAACGTCATTAGGACTATAAGGTCGTTTGTAAAAGCGACGGCCAGAGAGCTGCCCAGGGTTATCAAAAGATACCCGAAGTATCTGCCGAAATCCTTTTGAGTAAACCTTAAAGAATATATCGTGATTAAAACCGCGAAGAACGCTATGCCCAGGCCGATAAATGACGAAAGTGTGTCCGCGGCAAGAATCAAATGCGGCCCGGCCTGCCAGTAGAGGGGTCTCTTGGCGAATACGAATACGGAGCCCGCCAGTGACGCGAACGTTACCAAAAGCGAAATCGCCTCCGGTATCCTCTTGAATCTATCCGAAAACGGCAGGCACGATATCCCCGCTATAACAGGCGCGAGTATCATTAATACCAGTGGATTAAGGAACATCTCTTCTCCGGATTTAATTCCTAATATTTAACGCTATCTTCCTGGTCTTCTCTTTGGACAATCTTACCAGGTCCTCCGATGTCATGACAGTGCTGTCCCTTTTGTCGGGCCTTACGGCAGTCAGCCTCTCCGTGCAGCAATAGCACGGGTCTATCGCAGCCAGTATTATAGTCGCGTCGGATACGGTTTGGCCTATGACCGTGGATTTGAACGTGGGAAAATTCATGTAAGTGGGCGCCCGAACCTTATGACGGACGGGCGAGTTCGTCCCGTCCGACCTTATATAATGAAAGCATTCTCCCCTCGGCGCCTCGCATTGACCTATGCCCTCGCCCGGGGGTATATCTTTTACCTTGGCGTCTATGGGCCCTTTCGGCATCTTCTCCAGGCATTGCCTGATAATGCTTACGGATTCATACAGTTCGAGTATCCTGACCACGGTCTTCGCGAATACATCGCCCTCTTCGCGTATTATCACATCGAATTTCACCCTGTCGTAGGCGGCGTAAGGATGGTCCTTCCTCACATCATAAGGGATGCCGGATGCCCTGGAGGTCGGCCCGAGGGCCGCGTAATTTACCGCCTCTTCCTTAGTGAGCACCCCCACCCCTTTTAACCTCGCGTGAAGGACAGGGTCGTCGAGAACGGCGCCCTTCAACATGTCGATTTTGGGTAAAAATTCATCCAGGCGCTTCAGTATGTAGGTAACATGCTCGGGCTCTATGTCGCGCCTGACGCCGCCTACCTTCATCATCGCGTAACTCTGCCTATTACCGGTTACGACCTCCATTATATCGCATATGGGCTCCCTGTATTTCCAGGCCCACATGAAGACGGTGTTGTACCCCAGGAAGTGGCCGGCCAGCCCTAACCAGAGAAGGTGGGAATGCAGCCTCTCCAGCTCCTGGGTTATGCTCCTTATGTATAATGCCCTTTCGGGGACCTCTATGCCGGATATGTCCTCGACGGCCTGAACGCACGCTATCGGATGGCTCGTCGAGCATATGCCGCATATCCTCTCCACTATGAATATCGACTGGTCGAAACTCTTCGCCTCGGAGAGTTTTTCTATGCCCCGGTGGTTGTACCCTATCCTCACGTCTATATCCACGACCTTTTCGCCGTCCACTACCAGCCTGTAGAACTCCGGCTCTTCCTGGAGCGGATGGTAAGGACCTATCGGTATTATCGAATGCCCCTTATGACTCATGTGGTTACCCTGTCGTCTCTCTTTTCCACCTTGAAATCTTTTCTTAAAGGGTAAGACCCTTTCGGCCAGTCGTCGGATAAGAGTAGGGGCCTCATATTCGGATGGCCGTCGAACTCTATGCCGAAAAGTTCGTGTATCTCACGCTCTATCCAGTCGGCGCATTTCAAAAAAGGCGTAAGCGAATCTACGCGCGGGGCCTTCTTATCATTCAAAAATGTCCTTACGCTGAGTACGATACCGGACGAATCATCCGCGAAATGGTAAAGTATCTCAAAACAGTCGAAGGAATCCACCGCCGAGGCGATATTGAACCTTAAGCCCATGTCCCTGAATATATAAACGGCTATCTCTTTTATATCTTTAGGTTCTATGGTCAAATAGACGCGCTTCTTCGACTTTTCGAAGACGTCCTTTACCCTTCCCCCGAAGCGCCCTTTTAAATTTTTGACTATATCCCGCGCATTCATACGTTTATTGGCCCCTAATCTTTTTCACCAATTTCACTATCCCGTCTATTATCGCCTCCGGCTTCGGCGGACAGCCCGGTATGTACGCGTCTACCGGGATTATCTTGTCCAGGGGCTCCAGCGTGTTATAACTGTCCTTGAAGAGCCCCCTCGAACACCCGCAAGCGCCGAAGGCCACGACAAAGCACGGCCTCGGGGCCTGCTCGTACAGTCTCTTTACCCTGACCGCCGCCTGTCTGTTGCATGAACCCGTGCACAAAAGGACATCGGCGTGCTTTATGGACCCGACCAGTTGGATGCCGAACCTCTCTATGTCATATCTGGGTGTAAGGCAGTCTATTATCTCTATATCGCAGTTGTTGCAGCTGCCGCTCGATATATGAAATACGTTTATCGATCTTGTAAGGGCGTTAATCTTGAACGTCATATCACATCCCTGCCAGCGCCAGTATTACGCTTAAAAAAGCCGCGCCCGTCACGGGCCCCCAAAAGAACCTTAGCGCCTGGTCTATCCTGACCCTTGGATTCGTATTTTTGATAAGCGTCATGAGGACCAGGACGAGGATATATTTAAAGACGCCTTTCACGGCGCCGCCGGCGCCCGATCCCATTCCGCCGAACAGGGTGGTTATTAAAAGCATCGGAAGCCCGACTAAAAGGGCCGCCTTCGTCAATTTCCACATGGCGAGGGCCTTACCCGAATATTCTATATAAGGCCCCCCCGTTATCTCCGTTTCGGCCTCGGCTATATCAAAAGGCGCCAGGCCCAGTTTGGCCTGGATTACCATGATACCTACCGCGAACGCGAGAAATCCAGACGGACTCGCGATAAAGGCGCCGTTATGCGCCTGATAGATAAGCATCTCCCCCAACTTCACCGTGTAACCCGATTTTATTACGGGAACCGCCAGGGTCAATACGAATGGGAGCTCATACGACAGCATGAGTTTCATTTCGCGCGCGGCGCCCAGGCCCGCCAGCGGATTGGCCGAGGCCGCTGCGCCAATCATGAGGGCCACGGACGGCATTATCGAAAAATACACCGCCACTATGAAATCCCCCAGGAACCCGGAATCCGGCGCCATATTGGCCATGCCTATTACCGCCGAGACGAGCGTGGCCGAGACGAGCGCAAATACAGGCATCAGCATGAATACGAACCCTGACGCGCCCTGCGGCATGAGCGTTTCTTTATAAAAAAGTTTGGCCACATCCATGAAATTCTGGTACCACGGGGGCCCCAGCCGCCACTGGAGGCGCGCGGTGACCTTTCTGTCTAACCAGCCCGCCATTAGCCCGGCAAAGGCCGTGAAAAGAAAGCCCGGAAACACGAAAAATATAAAAAGGTTTTTTATTATCGTCATTTCTTGGCGCCCTGCTGAATCTCCCTTTCCCACTTAAGATCAGACTTTACCATGAGGTTCTCCGATACCTTATATATATGGTTCGCGGGGTCCTCATCAAACTCCCCGTATCTTATACCTCCGTGGGGGCAGGACGCCAGGCAGACCGGCGATTCCCCCTCTTTGAGCCTGCCGAGGCAAAGATCGCATCCGGATACCAGATAAGGGATGGTCTCGGGATATATGGTGCCAAAAGGGCACGCGCTCGAACACGACTTGCACGAGGTGCACCTCATATTATACCGCTTCAGCACCTTATCGGGTTGTTTCTCCAGCGCCTCCCATGGACAGGCCCTGACGCACGGCTCGTCCTCGCATCGCCTGCATATCACCGCGAAGTGCGCCAGTTCCCGCAGGGTCGTAATACCGTCGTTTACGGGATGGTGCATGTAACTGCACTTCATTACACAACTCTCGCATTGCGCGCAGTGTTCAAGGTCGATGAAAAGTCTCTTCATTGCTAATCCCAGATGTTGGGTAGATCCTTTATCTTATCGTACGTGAATACCGGCCCGTCCTTGCACGCGTAATAGGGCCCTATCCTGCAATGGCCGCATTTACCTATACCGCACGACATGTTCTTCTCCATGGAGAGGTATATGGCGCTCTCCCTGAACCCGAGATCGATAAGCTTGAAGGTAGCGAACTTCATCATTATGGGCGGCCCGCAGACTATGGCCACCGCGTTATCGATGTCCAGGTTGTCCTTTTTAAGTATCGTGGTCACAAGGCCGACGTTGCCTTTCCAGGTATCGTCTCCTACATCAACGCTTATCTCGACCTCAACGTGCTTCGCCTTCTTCCGCCACGCGTCTATCTCTTTTTTGAAGACTATATCCTTGGGCGTCCTGGCCCCGTATTTCACGATTATCCTCTTATACGCGTTTACCTCGTTGAACAGCGCGTATAAAAGCGCCCTCAGAGGCGCCAGGCCCACCCCGCCTCCCACTATGAAGACCTCTTTCGACTTGAATTTTTCGAGAGGGTAACCCAGGCCGTACGGCCCCCTTAGACCCACGATGCCGCCTTTACGCATGGCATGGAGGGTCTTCGTGACGCGGCCGACATTCATTATGGTAAAATCTACGCTTTCTTTGATATCATGATTCGACGACGGCGTGAAGGGCGCCTCGCCCATGCCCGGGACGGTCACATCCATGAATTGTCCGGCCCTGAAAGATATCTCGCCCCTCGGCTTAAGGGTAAAGGTCTTTATGTTGGCCGTCTCATCCACGGCATCAAGTATCTCGGCCTCTATGTACGCGTACGGGTTTTTCATGTATTCGGAGGATTGTTCCACTTTCCAGTTACCAGGCCTTTAA
>CAZPYQ010000051.1:0-9887 GCA_964590585.1 uncultured Planctomycetia bacterium
CGACACCTCCAATACGCCGAAGATAATAGGCGGGATATCCGCCGGATCCACCGAACTGGCAAAGACCCTTTATGAACAGGTCATAGAGCGCATAATACCCGTCTCTTCCAGCAAGGTCGCGGAGATGGTGAAACTATTGGAAAACACCTTCAGGATAGTCAATATAGGCCTGGTGAACGAGATAATGCTCATGTGCGACAAGCTCGGCATAGACGTCTGGGAGGTGATAGACGCGGCCAAGACCAAGCCCTACGGCTTCATGCCGTTCTATCCGGGCCCGGGAGTAGGGGGCCATTGCATCCCCATAGACCCGATATACCTTTCGTGGAAGGCGCGGGGCCACGGTTTCGAGGCGCGTTTCATCGACCTCGCCTCGCAGGTGAATTCCGAGATGCCCCATCATGTAGTGGAGAAGACGGCGAGCGCCCTGAACGAGAGGAAGAAGCCGCTTAAGGGCTCCAAGATCCTCATACTGGGGGTCGCCTATAAAAAGGACGTCAAGGACCTTCGCGAATCCCCGGCCCTTGAGATAATAGATATACTCAAGAAGAAGGGCGCCGTCATATCCTATTACGACCCCTACCTTCCGTATCTGAAGATGGACGGTATAGACCTGGATAGCGTCAAGTTCAATAAAGAATCCTTCAAGGCCGCCGACTGTGTGGTGGTAGTCACGGACCATTCCGGCGTAGATTACAAGTTCGTCGCTTCGCATTCAAAGTTGCTCGTGGATACGAGAAACATACTGAAAAACCTGAAGGGCAAAAAGAACATAGTGAGGTTATAAAATGGCTCTATATCTGGTAACGGGAGGCGCGGGGTTCATAGGATCCAATATCGTCGAGGAACTTGTTAAACGAGGCGCGCGGGTGCGGGTCCTGGACAGTTTCATAACCGGCAAGATGGAGAATATAGAGCCCTTTTTGAAAAAGATAGAACTCATTAAGGGCGATATCAGGGAGAGGAAGGATCTGGACGCGGCCCTCAAGGGCGCGGACTACGTCCTCCACCAGGCGGCCCTGCGCTCGGTACCGAAATCCGTGGAGGACCCGTTTACGACTAACGACATAAATGTCTTCGGCACGCTCAATCTCCTCGTGGCCGCCAAGGAGGCGAAGGTGAAGAGGGTCGTCTACGCCTCTTCGAGCTCTGTCTATGGCGATGTCAGCGTATTTCCGCAGAAAGAGACGCATCTTACGGTGCCCATCTCGCCTTACGGCGTCTCGAAACTCGCGGCGGAGAATTACTGCGTCACGTTCGCAAGGACATTCGGCCTGGAGACGGTATCCTTAAGGTATTTCAACGTATTCGGCCCCAGGCAGAACCCCGAATCTAAATATTCGGCCGTAATACCCGCGCTCCTTTTTGAGATATTGAAGAATAAACCCCCGATAATAGAATGGGACGGGAAGCAGTCGAGGGATTTCACGTATATCGCCAATGTGGTCGAGGCGAACCTGAAGGCGTGTACCGCGCCGGGTATCTCCGGGGAGGCCTTCAATGTCGCCTGCGGCACCACTACCTCGATACTCGGGATAGTAAGGGCCTTAAACAGGATATTTAAAAAGGACCTGAAGCCCGTTCATGCGCCGAAAAGAGAGGGCGATGTCCGGAAGACATACGCCGACATAACGAAGATGAAGCGCCTTCTGGGCGTAAAGAAGATAACACCCTTCGCGGAGGGGCTTAAATACACAGTGGATTGGTTCAAGTCGAGATGAAGAAAAAGATACTTATAACAGGAGGCGCGGGGTTCATAGGCTCGCATCTTTGCGAGCTCTTTCTGGCTAAGGGTTACCGTGTCGTATGCATGGATAATCTAATAACCGGAAAGAAGGAGAATATAGCGCATCTATTGAAAGAAAAGCATTTCGCCTTTCTTAACCATAATGTCACCAAATATATAACCTTATCCGGCGGATTGGATTACATACTGCATTTCGCCTCCCCTGCGAGCCCCGTGGACTATCTCAAATTCCCGATACAGACGCTGAAGGTCGGTTCGCTCGGCACCCATAATTCTTTAGGCCTGGCCAAGGCGAAGAAGGCGGCCTTCCTCCTCGCGTCGACCAGCGAGGTCTACGGAGACCCTCTCGTCAACCCGCAGCCGGAGAGTTATTGGGGCCATGTCAACCCCATAGGGCCGCGCGGGGTTTACGACGAAGCGAAGAGGTTCGCGGAGGCGATAACGATGGCGTACCACCGCGTGCACAAAATAGATACGAAGATAGTCCGCATATTCAATACATACGGCGAGAGGATGAGAAAAGATGACGGGCGCGCCATACCGAACTTCATAACGCAGGCGCTTAAAAATAAACCCATCACCGTTTACGGCGACGGCTCGCAGACCCGCAGTTTCGCCTATGTATCCGATACGGTAGAAGGCATATACAGGCTTCTATTATCAAAAGAGCACGCGCCGGTCAATATAGGCAATCCGTCGGAGATGTCGCTTCTAAAACTCGCCGGAGAGATCATAAGGCTTTCCGGCTCAAGAAGCAGGATAGTTTTTAAATCCCTGCCTGTCGACGACCCGAAGGTCAGGCGCCCCGACATATCCCTGGCAAGGCGCGCCCTTGGCTGGAGGCCGGCCGTCAACCTTGAAACGGGCCTAAAAAGAACCATCGAATGGTTCGGCAGTAACTCATGAAACCAAAAATGCTCCGGTTATTATTCCTGGCCGCAGCGGTATTCGCGCTGGCTTTTTTATTGTCCGGCGCCGCGCCGGACCTTAAAGACCATGCCGCGGCCTTTGTAAAATCGGGAATCGGCGCGTTTGACCTGAAGATAAAGGGCATACTTCTAAAGTATGTCAATGTGTTTACCGTGTATAATGACAAGCCAAGGTATCATTTTCTGTTCCCGCCGGGGACATACTCGAAGTCGTATGTGCTTAAAAATATATCTCACACCACGGCCTTTCCGGTGCTTTTTAACGCCTTTTTTAACAGCGTCTTTCAGCCGTTATTCTTATGCGTCTTTACCCCCCAGGTCGTATTGGTATACGCGCTATTTCCGTTTTTTTTATACGGATGTTTAAGATATTTTAAAAAGGTCCCCCTCATGGTCATATTTTTCATCTGGTATTCCGTATTCATAGGATTGAAACAACCCGTAGTAGAGGCGCTCGTAAGGCACAGGCTCTCATGCGAATTACTTTATCTCTCGATAGGCTTAGCCGGATTCTTTTATTTGACACAAAGAAGATCGTCATAATAGCCATCCTCGCGAGGCTCGTCACGGCCTCTTTTTATGACGCCTTTGTGTCGATGACGGGGAACGATTTTATCCTGCCCGACAGCAAATTCTATTCCATGGGCGGCTGGTATACCGCGCTATTATTGAGCGGTTATGAAGCGGATAATATACCCACAAGGTTATTGCCGCCCGGGAAAGACAGCCTGGCGCTCTTCCGCGATTGCAGGCACCAGCAGCGCCTTTATGGAAGGGACGGTTTGCCGGCCCTGAACAACGAGACGAACCTCTACTTCTACATAGTAGCCTTCATATACCTCGTGTTCGGGTATTTTCCGCTCGGCGTAAGGATCTTTAATATAATGTTGAGTGTGGTGAGTACGCTTTTTGTGTTCCAGATAACCAAAAAGCAGTTCGGCCAGAACGCGGGCCGGGCGTTTTTGCTCATAGGGCTCTTTCTGCCGACGCAATTCGTCTATTCCATAACGTTAAGTAAGGACTTTATAAGGATGTTCGTAGTCTACTTTATATTATGGCTCATATATGGAGGTGGGACATGTCAGAGAAGATAAGAAGGGTGATTATATTTTTTATAGTATACGGCCTCATATTCCTTATAGGGTTCAAGACGGGCATAACGTATCTTCGCATGAAGACGAAGATCGAGGTAGAAAAGGTATTGATTAAAGACGAGGAAGTGGCGGGGCCGAAGGTCTACTACATAGTCGAAAAATATAACTATGGCAGCCACAGCCACGTATTCTTTTACGAGCAGAACGATAATGACGTGATAATGAAGTTTTTTTACAATGAAAAACTTAAGCCCCTTCTTAAAATGCGGGATATAAAGATTTATACAAAAGAAGGCGAGGAGATATATTGACAATGCGCCGCTTCCCCTTTTTCAAAAGTAACGGACGCTCCAGGTTGCCCAGGGCCATCTATCTCATGCCCACGCTTAACTGCAACTTAAACTGCGTAATGTGCGATGTTGACACGCGGTCAGACACAGACAAAGAACTGGCCCCCGCGGACTACGAAAGGCTCTTAGGGGAGCTCAATACGTGGCGCAGGCGGCCCTACTTTTACATAGGCGGTGGTGAACCGCTCATATACAGGCATTTCAATGAGTTGATGAGGATAATAAACAGGAATAGATATGAGGTAATGGTGAACACCAACGGGATGCTCTTATCAAGATTCGCCCGGACAATAATGGATAATGATATAAAGATACTCATCATTTCGATAGACGGCAGGGAGAAGACGCATAACGAGATAAGGCGTAATAATGCAAGTTTCTCCTCTATAGTATCGGGCATAAACGAGATAAATAACCTTAAAAAAAAGAAGGGGACGTCCCGTCCCCTCATAGTCGTGAGCAATGTGGTGCTTCCGCAGAACTACAGGGAATATTATGAATTCTTAAAAGAATTGAACGGCCTTCATATCCATGCCATTACCATACACCCGCTCAAATATATCACCTCATCGCAATACGAGGCCCAGAAAAGGTTCGTGGAGGGGGCTTTCGGCAAGGGGCATTATTACTTTCCGCGGATGAGGGTGTGGGATGACCTGGACATAGACGGGGAGGCGTTCGCAAAGTAGATAAAGAGGATAGAGGATAATAGGCATGAGTTCAATTTCAGAATAGACTATGCCAGGGATTACCGTCCCAGGACCATGATGGACTACCATACCAAAAGGTTCCCGGGGCATTTAAAGGACATGACCTGCTATAACATATACAATTCTCTGGTCATCTCGCCTTACGGGGACATGTTTTTATGCGGCAATTATAAGATCGGGAACATCAAGGATGGGCCCGTAAAGGATGCCTGGAACAATGAGAAGGCCAGGCTATTGAGGACGCAGTACGAGAAGGGGTATTTTCCGGCATGTCAGAGATGCGGGGGGTTTTCAGAGCGTTAGATTAAGAGATATCGGGTTAATCAAATAGCAGGGCACCCTTAAGGGTGCCCTGCGGCTTTTTAAGGAAGGTTTTTATTGACGCTCTAAGCCGGATTATGCTATTATTCAAGGTCATGAAATATAGTAATATTTAAAGGAGGAGATGTCATGGCAGGATACATCCTTACGCTAAAGCAGAGAGAGGTTTACGACTATATCAGGGATTATATCGACAAGAACTCTGTCTCTCCTTATATACGTGAGATACAGGAGGGGTGTAATATCCAGTGCTACAAATCCGCGGTCGACAAACTGCTCGCGCTGGAAAAGAAAGGTTACATAAAGCGGTCGCTTAATAAACACCGCAGTATAAAGCTAAACGGTAATATTATATCAAAATAATATTATAAAGGGGACACGCGATGATACCTATATTGGATCTTAAGGAACAGTATAAGAGTATAAGAGAAGAGATAGACGCGGCCATAAAAAGGGTCGTGGAGAGCCAGAATTTCATCCTTGGCGAGGATGTCGGTAAACTTGAGGGCGAAATAGCCGCTTATTGCGGTACAAGATATGCCGCAGGCGTGGCCTCAGGGACAGACGCGCTCATACTATCCCTGGAGGCGCTCGGGATAAAGGCGGGAGATGAAGTCATAACCACGCCGTTTACTTTTATCGCGACTGCCGAGGCCATATCCAGGGTAGGGGCAAGGCCCGTATTCGTCGATATCGATCCGGCGACGTATAATATAGACCCCGGAAAGGTGGAGGACGTCATAACGAAACGCACCAGGGCCATAATAGCCGTGCACCTCTACGGCCAATGCGCCGACATGGACCCCGTAATGGATATCGCGAAGAGACGCGGCCTAAAGGTTATCGAAGATTGCGCGCAGGCTATAGGCGCGTCATACAAGGGCAAAAAGGCCGGCTCTATGGGCGACGCCGGCGCGATAAGCTTTTTCCCCGGCAAGAATCTGGGAGCTTACGGAGACGCCGGGATGGTGGTCACAAACGATCGCGAAGTCGCGGAAAAGATAAAGATGCTGCGCGTCCACGGGAGTTCTAAGAGGTATATACATTCCCTGGTTGGGACGAATTCAAGGCTCGATACGATACAGGCGGCCATAATCAGGGTAAAACTTAAATATCTCGATAGGTGGCTCGAGGCCAGAAGAAGAAACGCGGAATATTATAACACGAACCTTAAAGGCCTTCCCATAACCGTCCCCGCGGTTCCATCCTATAACGTGCATACCTACCATCTCTATACATTGAGGGTGAAACGGGGCCTGGAGGGGCTCATGAAGCATCTCACGGATGGCGGCGTCGAGGTGAGGACCTATTACCCCATTCCGCTCCATCTGCAGGAGTGCTACAGGCATCTTGGATATAAAGAGGGGGATCTTAAGGAATCGGAAGAGGCCGCTCGCGGGGTCCTTTCCATAGCGGTCTATCCCGAACTCTCGAAAGAAGATATGGATTACGTGATAGGCAAAATAAAGGAATCTCTCAAAGGCGGATAAGCAATGTGCGGGATAGCCGGTTTAGTGAATCTTGACAAAAGGCCGATCGATAAGACAATCCTGGAAGACATGGTGGGGGCCGAGAGGCACCGGGGGCCGGACGACATCGGTTTCTACCACGGGAGCCATTTCGGCCTTGGTCATGCGAGGCTGGCCATAATAGACCTGTCGCAGGACGCCCATCAACCGATGGCAAACGACGACAGGACCATATATATCATCCATAACGGAGAGATATACAATTATCTGGAGCTCAGGGAAGAGCTTAAGCGCCTGGGCCATACCTTCAGATCGAAAAGCGATACGGAGGTAATACTGCGTGCGTATGAGGAGTGGGGGGAGGGGTGCCTTAAATCTTTTAACGGCATGTGGGCCTTCGCGATATTTGATCTTAAAAAGAAGGAACTCTTCCTGTCGAGGGACAGGTTCGGCGTAAAACCGTTTTACTACTATGCGGACGAAGGCCTCTTCGCGTTCGCCTCGGAGATAAAGGCTCTTCTTAGGCACCCGAAGATAGAGAGGCGCCCAAACGACAGGGTCATATTCAACTACCTCGCCTCCGGATACGGGTACATGGACATATCGGACGAGACATTTTTTAAGGGCATAAGGCAGCTTAAAGGCGGCCACTACATGAAGGTGCCTCTTAACGGTGATAAATCGAAAGGGGCCCGGTACTGGGACCTCGATCCGCATGAGGAGCCGGTATCGGTAAGCGAAGATGATATATATGACAAATTCCGCGCCCTCTTCGAGGATTCTATAAGATTAAGGCTTAGAAGCGACGTGGCGCTCGGGGTGTCGTTAAGCGGGGGGCTCGATTCCTCTTCCATAACCTGCGTCGCCGCCGGCATCTTAAAAGACAGGGCCCTTGAGACCTTCTCGTCCTGTTTTGAAGAAGGCGAATACGACGAGAGGAGGTTTATACGGCCTGTCCTCGACAAAAGCGGCTCTCACGCGAATTACATATTTACGAAACCGGAGGATCTCTTAGGCGAGATAGAGAAGATAATATGGCACCAGGACGAACCCTACAGCACCTTAAGCATATTGCCCCAGTGGTATGTGATGAAGCTCGCCAGGGAGAGAGGCGTCAAGGTGCTATTGACGGGACAGGGCGGAGATGAGACGCTGGCGGGTTACCATAAATATTACCTCTACCTCTTCGCCGATTATCTACGTTCATTAAGATGGGGCAGGGCCTTCAGGGAGATGAATGAGTATAAATGTTCCGGCAGCGGCGAAAAGACGCTGGGGCCGGCCCTTAAGATAGCGATCTCATACATGGCGCCCAGGTCATTCAAGGACCCGGTCATGGCGCTCGCCAGGAAGAGGAGTTTTCCTCGTTATCTTGATAAGGGTTTCGCGCATCGCAATTTAAATACGGTGCCCGTAGAGAGGCGCTATGGAAGCATATTGACGAACGACCTATACAACGCGCTTAAAGTCTCGCCCCTGCCGTCGCTTCTTCACATAGACGACCGTTCGAGCATGGCCCATTCGGTAGAGTCCCGCGCGCCCTTCCTGGATTACCGGCTCGTGGAATACCTCTTTTCCCTGGGCCCCGAATATAAGATAAGAAACGGCCTCACCAAATACATACTGCGCAGGTCCATGAAGGGTGTGGTCCCCGAAGAGGTCCTTGCGAGACGGGACAAGATGGGTTTTACCACGCCGCTTGAAAAATGGCTCAAGACGAACCTTAAGGAAAAGGTACGGGAGATCATAACTTCCAGGGAGTTCGCCGGCCGCCCCTATTTCAACCGGAAGGGTGTGCTGAAAGAGTTTGACGCGTTTCTAAACGGTAAAGAGAGCGTAACGCAATATACCGTCTGGAGCTGGATAAACCTGGAGCTCTGGCTGAGGAAATTTATCGATTCTTTTTAAAAAGATATCGAAGGATCAAGGCATGAAAACCGTAAAAGACATATTACGCATGATGCTTAGAGACCATACGGCCAGGCAAAGATGGAACTATTTAAAGTATAAGTTCTCGGAGAAGAACGAGGCCCTTCCTTACGGCCCTGTTACGATATCCATAGTAGCCACGGCCCGCTGCACGCTCAGCTGTGACATGTGCCCCACGCATTCCAGGATAGTTTCCAGGGACTACGAACATGCCCAGGCGAACGTCAGGGATATGGATTTCACGACGTTTAAGGAAATTATAGATACCTTCGACAGAGCTATCGAGGTGAACATAATAGGTTCGGGCGAACCCCTTCTTAACAGGGATTTTTTCCGCATGGTGGATTACGCCTCATCCAAGAAGATGGGGGTGAAGGTATTCTCCAACGGCACGACCATAGCGGATAACATGGACAAAATCCTTGATTCAAAACTGGACGGGATAACTATAAGCATAAACGGGCACGATGCCAAGGAATTCGACCGCATGACGGGTATGGGCGAGGACGTTTATCATAAGATATTGGAAGCCGCTAAAAGGCTTTTGGAAGAGAAGAAGAGGCGTTCCTCAAAGATCAGGATAAAGCTTTCCTTTATAATAGACAGGCATAATTATAGGTCCATTCCGGAAATGGTCGATCTCGGCCTGAAGATGGGGGCGGACTATATCTTCCTATGCAACTTCCTCTCTTCGCCTTATGAGGGTTTGAGGGCCGAAGAGAGGACCTTGTGGGCAGACGCGGCCGTTATCGGCGAGATAAAATCCGCGATCAAGGACTACCCTAAGGATATAAGAAGAAAGATCGCGCTTCCGGTCCTCCTGGACGAAAAGGCCGTGAAAAATAGATGCAAGACGCACTTCACCCAGATAAGGTTCGACGGCGACGGCAATGTGTCGAGTTGTTCTATAATGCTCCTAAACATGGCAGGACACGGAAATTACAAGGATAACGATGTGTGGAACAACGCGTTCTTCAGGAAGCAGAGGCGGCTTTTCATTTCAGGAGCGTCTTCAGACATGCCCGGGCCGTGCAGGGTGTGCCCCGATAATAAAGGCGTTAAAATTTAAAGAGGTCCCATGGCGGTAAAGGACGGAAAGGAAAGACCCGTAGTATTGGCGAGGATCGAGACCGATATAGTGGTCCATCCCCTCGGGCTCATGTACCTTGGCGGGGCGCTAAAAAAGGCCGGCTACGACGTCAGGGTATTCAATATATTTGAAAAAGACATAGACGCGACCGTCCGCAGGATACTGGACATGAAACCGCTCTTCGTAGGGCTATCCACACTGACCGGTCCGCAGACCAGGTATACCTGGTCTGCGGACCGGTCAGTGTG
>CAZPYQ010000052.1:0-9880 GCA_964590585.1 uncultured Planctomycetia bacterium
GCTCTTACAGCATGGCCCAGGAGAGGATACAGGATTATTTCGAGGCCTATCCGCATAACCCGTACGCCGACGAACTTCACGTGCTTCTCGGCGAATGTTTTTATTACCAGAGTAAGTTCCAGCGTGCCATGTACGAATTCAGCGTCATAGCGGACCTGCCATCAAGCGCGCTTCAGGACGACGCCATATACTGGCTGGGCGAGGTCTATTTTAAGACGCAGGACTACAAGCAGGCCCTCGCGTCTTATCAGCGCATAATAGACGAATTTCCCTCATCGCGCCTCGCCGTCTACGCGCGTTATTCAAAGGCCTGGGCCTATTACATGCTGGACTACATGGAGGAGGCCGCCGGGGCGTTCGGCGAAATCGTGGCGGAATTTCCGGGCGACAGACTCGCGGTGGAGGCGCAGTTTAAGATAGGGGAGTCCATGTACCGGCTGAAAAGGTATGACGAGGCCTTAGACGCTTTTAAAAAATATCTCGACGCGTTTCCCGTCTCGGAGAGGACGCCCGAGGCCCTCTTCCTTGCCGGCAGGACGGCGCTCCTCTTGGGCGATCATAAAGGCGCCGCCGATTACCTGAAACGCAGCCTCGCCGCGGCCGGCCGGGGGGCGAAGTGGAAGGACATGGCCTCTTATTCTCTGGCGTCCGCGCAATTCGTCTCCGAGGATTATGGCGCGAGCCTCGAGGGGTTTGCGGCGCTTGAGGGTGGTTACGCGGCGGATGATATCAGGGCGAGTTCCGTCTTAGGGGCCGCTAAATCCATGGTTGAGACAGGGCGCCTTGACGACGCGCTTCTAAAGTACGAGGAGGCCGGCCGTAATCAGGAGGGCCAAAAATTCGCCGACAGGGTATATTACGGAAAGGCCGAGATAGCCCTTAAAAAGGGAGATTACGGCCTGGCGAAGAGCATTATCGAAGAGGCGCTGGAAAATTTTCCCTCCTCCGGGCTTAAGGGCGAGTTTCATTATCATCTCGCAACGATATTCGCCGGGCAGGCCATGTCCGGGGAGGCCCTGAGGGAACTTTCGTTTGCCGTAGAGGCGGCCGACTCGTGGGGTCTTAAAGCCGGGGCGATGTGCGCGATAGGCGACATCCATTTGGAAGCCGGCGAGTATCAGAGGGCCATGGAGGCCTACGACGAGGTGCTCGGTTGGCCCTCGGACGGGGAGAAAGCGGATTATGCCCAGTATCAGATAGGGATCGCCCTTTCGGCCATGAAGCGGTATGAGGCCTCCGCGCTGGCTTTCAGGAGCCTTATAATAAATTTCCCGCAGTCGCCTCTTAAAGAACGCGCGGCATACATGCTGGCGCAGGCGTATTTCGAAAAAGGGGATTACTCTTATGCGTCGTCGGAATTTGAGAAGTTCCTTGAAAATTATCCGGCAAGCCCTCTCAAGGTGCCCGCGCTCTTCTATATCGCCGGTTCTTTGTATAATATGGATAGGTTCGGCGAGGCCTTAAGCGCCTACCGTCGGATAATGGCCTCCGATTATCCGGGAGATACCGTGATATTGGCGCGGTACGCATCCGGCTGGTGCTATCACAATATGCATGACGATACGAAGGCGCTGGCCGAATTCGGGGATATTCTAAAGAGATACCCGGATTCCGCGGTGTCGGGCGATATAGAGTACTGGCTGGGTGAATATTTTTACAACAAAAAGATGTTCGATATCTCGCGCGGGCATTTCTCGGCCCTGCTTTCCAAGGCCCCTTCTTCCGACATCGCCGCCAGGGCGCAATTTTATCTGGCGCTTGGCCTGGAAGGTTCAGGAAGATATGAAGACGCGGTCGGGGAATATTTAAAGGTGGAAAAGGGGTATCCGGGAAGCGGCCTTGTCGCCGATTCTGTCTTCAAGGCGAGCGCGCTTCTTGTCAAACTGGGCCGTCCGGATGACGCGATCGAAAGACTTAAGGACCTGGCAGAAGGCCTTCCGGGCACGGAGCACGAAAAGGACGCCTACAGGAAGATGGCGGATATATATAAGGCCGGCAGGCGTTACGGCGAGGCCATTTCAAGTTTGAGGAAGGCGCTCGGGACCGGCCCGGCGGACGACAACCCGCAAATCCTGTATGAGATAGGCGAATGCCTCGAGGCGGAGGGCAGCCTGACGGAGGCCCAGGCGGAGTATCTCAAGGTACCCGAACTTTATCCTGAAAGCACGTTCTGGGCCATCCGCGCCGATTTATCCGCCGCTAAGATACTGGAACGGCTCGGCAGGACGAAAGACGCGCTGGGGCTATACGAGAAACTCGCCGCGCTGGACGTGGAGGAGTCGAAGTACGCGAAGGAGAGGATAGGGATTATAAAAGATAAAACTTCAAATACTAGACTCTAAATCCTAAACAAAATCAAGATCCGAAACTCAAATGTCCAAAAAATAAGGTTTTGAGTTTTGGGTTTAGAATTTTAGGTTTGTTTAGGGTTTAGGATTTCGAATTTAGGATTTAGAACATCTAAATATGCTAGGAGGAAAATATGTGGGAGATATTCCAAAAGGGCGGGCCGATGATGTATCTGATACTCCTCTGTTCCGTTATCTCGGTAGGGGTATTGGTGGAGAGGTTGTATCACCTCGCCCGCGCCAGGATAGATACGCAGAAGTTCATGGATGATATCATAAGCGTCATAAAAAGGAACAAGATAGTCGAGGCGCTCGAGATGTGCAACAAAACGCCTGGCCCGATAGCGCACATAATAAAGGCCGGCATCCTGAAGCACGACAGGCCGAAGCCGGAGATAAAAGAGGCCATAGAGGAGGCGGGGCAGCTGGAGATACCGCGCCTCGAGAAGAACCTGGGTGTCCTGGCGACCATAGCGCACGTGACCCCGCTTCTGGGGCTCCTGGGAACGGTCATGGGCATGATACGGGCGTTCCAGGTGATACAGAAGAACGCGCTCAGCATGGTGCCCGTCAATCCCGGGGACCTGGCCGGCGGCATATGGGAATCGCTTTTGGCGACGACAGCCGGCCTGGCGGTCGCCATACCTACATATGTTGCGTATAATTATCTCGTGAGCCAGGTAGAGGGCATGGTCAACAGCATGGAAACGAGTTCGACGGACCTTTTAAACATACTGACATCGAGAAGGGATACCTATGAAGTTTAGGAAGAGGCGGCAGGAAATAAAAAAAGGGGAGCTCGACGTCGCGCCGTTTTTAAACGTATTCTTCATACTTCTCGTATTCTTCATGTTTTCGTCGAGTTTCATATTCCAGCCGGGTATTAGGGTCAATCTCCCGAAGGCCGTGACCGGCGAGGTGATTTCGCAGGAAAACATCGTCATGACGATTACCAGAGACGACGCGGTCTATCTGAACGACAGATACGTAAGCGCGGAGGAGATGTCGTCGCGCCTGAAACTATTGTCAAAAGAAAAGGCATCTCTCCTTATAAAGGCGGACAGGAGCTCCTCTCTGGGTAAGATAATCGAGATACTGGATATGTGCAGGGTGGAGGGCATATCCCAGGTGAGCCTTGCCACCAGCCAGGAAATTAAATGATGACGCTGAAGATAAAAAACAGGGCGCTTTTCCTGGCGCTTGCCGCCTCGGCGGCATTTCACCTCTTCTGGATATCCGCGATAAGCGTTGTGATAGTGCCCGAGGATATAAGGGAGGTAAAATTTTCCAAGGTCTCATTTTTGGGCCCCGTCGTAAGCGTCCGGGCGCTGGATGTGAGGACGCCTGCCAGAAGCCCTTCGTTTCTGGAAAAGAGGTTTACCGGGTATATTGAAGGGCTTTGGGCGAAACCGCACCTGAAAGAGGCGGATGACTTCAAAAAAGGCTTTTTTTTATTGGATGAAGACGTATCCTGCGGCCTCATAATGAAAGCGCTTGAGGCAAAGAAGGCTACGCCGCCGCCCGCGTATTACAGCAAATAAAATTTGTTTTTAATATAATATTATGATAAAATTAGGGATACAGAACGTAATATTCTTATATGTCTTCTTCTTCCTGATAGGGCTCATGGCGTTATGGGTCTTTGCGGGCCGGAACCCGAGTCTCAAAGATACGAAGGACGAGGAGAAGGCGCATATCTGGAAATGCAGCATATGCTCAAATGATTACATAGATTCCGCGGATGAAGACATATCCGTGTGTCCCGTTTGCGGAAGTTATAATAAAAGAGAGAATTGAGCACACGGATTATAAAAAGATTACACGGATTAAACTTGGGGGGAGGGTTTGAGGTATGATAACTGAAATCGGCATAACCGCGGGCGATATATGGCATTATCTCGATGAACACGGAAAGAGTCCTTTAAACAGCATAATGCGAGGCATATCAAAGGAGCGCGATATCGTCCTTATGAGCACCGGCTGGCTGGCGAGAGAGGGCCATGTGAAAATAGCGGGGACAAGCCCGAATTACGAAATCTATTTAAGGAAGTAGGTTAAATGTCCCCGCTTCTTTCGGGCGATCCGCCTGATGCGGGTGAGGACAAATCGGAGGAAAGGCGATGGCAGAGATAAAAAGGCCCGGCAGAGATGACGAAAAGGTTCCCATAATAGCGCCTCTCAAGGTCATGTCCCAGAAGACGATAAATAAGAGGTTCGGCTGGTGGAGCGCTGTGGTCCTCCTGGAGAGTTACGGAAGGAAGCAGGTCTGTTTTTACCTCTGGCAGAAGAGGGAAGAGGGCGGCTGGAAGAGGAAGCAGAAGTTCGCCATACACAACCAGGAAGATTGGGAACTTATCAGAGAGGCCGTTGAAGAGATGATAGGCGAGCTTACTTAAAGAGGTCAAGATCCCTTTTGGCCCCTCATCGCGTCAGGCTGGTATATTCGAAAGATTATCTTGTAGACATAGGCGATCACGTCTTCCCCACCTCGAAGTACAAACACATAAGAGACAGGCTTCTTAAAAGCCCCCTCGCCAAAGATATAGAGTTCCTTAAGCCCAAAGAGGCATCCGACCCGGACCTGCTGGCTGTCCATACAGAATCATACCTTGATAAACTTAAAAAGGGCGCCTTGACGCGCGAGGAGTTATTCACTTTGGAGCTCCCATTTTCCGTTGAGCTCGTTTCGGCGGCCATCCTTTGCTGCGGCGGGACCATACTCGCCTCAAAGATAGCCCTGGAGGATTCTCTCGGGATACATATAGGCGGAGGTTTTCACCATGCCTTCCCTGACCACGGCGAGGGATTTTGCGCGCTGAACGATATAGCCGTCGCCGTGAAGAAGGTGATGAATGAGCGCCTTGTCAAAAAGGCGCTCGTAGTAGACTGCGACCTGCATCAGGGTAACGGCACGGCGGCGATATTCCGGAAAGATAAGAACGTCTTTACGTTTTCCGTGCATCAGGAGAATAACTACCCGTTTTTCAAGCCGCAAAGTTCGCTTGATATAGGATTGAGGGGCCACTCTACCGACAGGGAATACCTGGATGCGCTCTATAATAATATCCCCCGCGTAATAAGCGATTTCAAGCCGGACTTCATGATGTATGTCGCCGGCGCGGACCCGTATAAGGATGACCGCATAGGCGGCCTGGCGCTTACGAAAGAGGGATTGAAGAAGAGGGATGAATTTGTGTTCCGGCAGGCGCTGAACTACCAGGTGCCCGTCGCGGTCGTCCTGGCCGGAGGATATGCGGCAAAGGAAGAAGATACGGTGGATATTCATTACAATACCATTGTGACAGGTATGGAAATGTTTAAGCACCGAAAGTGACCACCGAAAGTGACTGTCACTTTAAGCACCGAAAGTGACTGTCACTTTCTCAAACTTTCCCATGGAATATATAGCCATATTGACAACCTGCGGATCAAAGAGAGAGGCGCGCCGGATCGCGACGGATCTTCTCAAGGCACGGTTAGTCGCCTGCGCCAATATCATGGGCGGAATCGAGTCGAGATTCTGGTGGAAGGGCAGGATCAATAGCGCCGGAGAAACACTCCTCATCCTGAAGACGGCGAAGGGTAACTTCACAAAAGTCGAGAGGACCATAAAACGCCTTCATAGTTATGAGGTGCCGGAGATAATCGCGATTCCCATAACGTCAGGCAGCAGAGAATATTTAAAGTGGATAGGCGCATGCCTCAGTTTGTGATTCAGGAACATCGCTCGAAGAAGCTTCACTACGACTTCCGCCTCGAGATGGAAGGGGCCTTAAAGTCGTGGGCGGTGCCTAAGGTCCCGCCCAAAAAACCCGGCTTGAAGCGGCTCGCCATACAGGTCGAGGATCACGATCTGGATTATATAAATTTCGAGGGCGAGATAGAGGAGGGTTCCTACGGCGCGGGCAGGGTTAAGATATGGGACTTGGGCACATACGAAATAGAATCGCTTAAAGCATCGAAGATAGTCTTTCTTTTGCGAGGGAAAAAGTTGACGGGACGCTATACATTGGTTAAAATGAAGTGGGGCGATAACCAGTGGCTCCTATTCAAGACCAGGAAAGAGGAAAAAATAAAATGAAAAAAATTTTAGCCGCATTTATGTTGGCGACAATGTTTTCGTCGCATACAATATGGGGTGAAGGTATGAAGACAGTAGAATTGCCTAAGCCGAAGGTGAAGGGTGGCGTGTCGGTCGAGGAGGCGATAAATAAGAGACGTTCCGTGAGGAGTTATTCCGGCAGGGAGCTGACGCTGGACCAGGCCTCCCAGCTCCTTTGGGCATGCCAGGGCATGACAGGCGAGGGAAGGGGTTTAAGGGCAGCGCCGTCAGCGGGGGCGCTGTATCCTCTAGAAATATACCTGGTTAAAGGAGACGGCGTATTCCATTATCTGCCCGAGGGCCACAGGATGGAGGAGATTTCCGCCAAGGACGTGAGGGCCGCCCTGACCGCCGCGTGCTTCGGCCAGCGGTATATTGAAGAGGCGGGGCTCGCCATAGTGATATCGGCCGTATACGAAAGAGTTTCTGGAAAATACGGCCAGCGTGGTGTAAGATATACGGATATGGAAGCGGGCCACGCCGCTCAAAACGTATTTCTCCAGGCCGAGGCGATGGGCCTGGCGAGCCTGCCGATAGGCGCGTTCGATGAGGAGGCCGTGGCGAAGGTCATAGGGGCGCCGTCCGGCCATAAGCCTGTCTATGTGTTGCCGGTGGGGTATAGGAAGTGAAATTTAAGGTCCTTCACTTCGCCTGAAATGCTCGCTAATCGCTCGCATTTCATGGCTTGTTCAGGATCAAATTTGTTTCACAATTTCGGGGCCGTAGTAAAGAGGGATTACGCAGCGTTCGCAACGCTGAGTCACGGGTTCGATTCCCGTCGGCTCCACCACCTTCGCGAATGCGAAGGTGATCCTGAAGCGTCGTTAAGAAGTCCGAGCGATTAGCGAGGACTTTAGGCGCTGAAGGACCTTTGATAGCAGGCGACGCGAAGGACCTTAGCGTTAAACATGAAAAAGGTAGTTTTTGAGGCTTGACAACGCCTGTTTCATAGTGTATCTTTTCTCTTAGAAATAGGAACAAGTCTTGGCGCGAAGGCGACCAAGATTTTTTTAGAGCACTTAATAAAAATTTTTTAAAAGTCCAATACTAAAAACGGAGGCGTGAGATGAAAAGCTCTACACTAAAGAATAGGGGGGTGGCTCTTTTTGTCGTTTTTTCATTTTTAATACAATCAGTATTGCCTTTTACTGATGCCTATGCCGCATTTACCAGTCCAACACCGCTGGGAGTTCTAGAGTCTAAAGAAGAGACGCAACCAAACGGCGGAAGCCTGCCTACACGGTTAGGAGAAATAAAAGAAACATTCGACGGGACCATAGGCAGGACCGTCATCCATGTCCAGGACGCGCATTGTAACTACTCTTGCCAGCATTCAATAGCGGGCATAATAGACCATTTCAAAAAGACGAGAAACATAGACCTGATAGGGCTGGAAGGCGGAGTCGGGGATTACGACCTTTCGGTTTTTACTGATATCGGTGATCCGGATATCAGAACCTGGGTCGCAGACTACTTCGTGAAAGAGGGCGAGGTGAACGGCGCCGAACTATACTTCGTCAATAACCCGGGCAGCGTGAAACTCTGGGGCGTAGAAGACCTCGACCTTTACCGCGAGAACCTTAACGCCTACCGCGATTCGTTAAAGTACAAGGAAGATGTCGATAAGGCCTTAAACTCCCTAAGCCACATAACAAGAAACATGAAGCCCAAGGTCTATTCGCTCAAACTCATGGCGCAGGATGAGAAGGCGGGGGACTTTAAGGGCGGCAAGATGAACTTCAAGGATTATGTCCTCTCCCTGGCGGTCTCGGCAAAGGACTTAAAACTCGACCTCGCGCGATACCCTACCCTTGCCCAACTCTACGGCATCATGGAGGACGAAAAGCGCATAGATTTTAAACAGGCGAATAAGGAGCGTAATACCCTGATAGACCGCTTGAATAAGAAACTTTCCAAAAAGGGCATAGAGGAACTGGTTGGAAAGAGCCTCGCCTTTAAGACGGGCGACATCACCCAGGAGGAATATTATTCTTATCTATTCAAGAAGGCGGAATTCTGCGGCGCGGACCTGGAAAAACTGCCGAACCTTACCAGATATTCAGACTACGTGAAACGCTATGAACGCCTCGATAAGGCCTCTCTCATGAAGGAAGTCAAGGCGCTGGAAGACGGGATATTCATGTCCATGATGACGACCGATGACCAGAGGGCCCTTTATGAGTTGGACAGGAGGCTTTCTATAATAAAAGGTATCTTCTCCATAAGCCTCATTAAGGAAGAGTGGGACCATTACATACAGAATAAGGACGGTTTCGCGGCCGATAACTTCATAACGTTCTTCAACTCCAAGTGCCCGGTATACGGCCTCAACCTGAAACTCGATAGCGGCATAGCGAGGCTCGATAAGTACAGGGAGGATATGGAAAAGTTTTACGCGTATTCTCTTAAGAGGGACGACGCGTTTCTTAATAATATAGAATCCATGATGACTAGGGATAATAAGACTACTATCCTATTGGTGACGGGCGGCTTCCACACCGGAAATTTGAAGGAGCTCTTCAGGGCGAAGGGCTACTCCTATATAGAGGTAATGCCGCGCCTCGTAAAGCAGGACGACTGCCCGTACTTCAGGCTCCTCGCGGGCGGTGTAGATCCCTTAACAAAGGCGATAATGGAGAGCCAGGCGGCCATCGCCGTGCCGGATCCTTCCAACCCCGCGGTTGCTAAAGCAACAGGCGCGGAGAAGATTTCGGCTGCCATGAGATTGACAGCTGAACTTTTGACGGCCTTGATGAGTGGTAACACGGAAGGAGTAGAATTACCAAGTGGGGTCACATTAGCCGGCGGTAGGCTTGAATTTTCAGACGGAACTTATATGCCGTTCGATATCCTCCGCGCCTCATCGGCGGGGAAAGCGGCGGCAGCAACGAAGGATGCGCTTGAAAGATCACGCGATCAGCTTGAAGAAGCCCTGAAGGCGGCGAAGTGGATCGACACAAATGGTAGGGAATTCGCTGGCTTTGCGGATAATTGGACCAGCGGAGATGGATGGTTCAGGGATAGTGACTTGTCTAAATTCACAGCTGATATAGTTGACTATTCAACAGCTCATATAAGAAGAGGAGCTTTGGGTAGTAACCCTGCCTATGACGTATGGGGTAAAAGCTCAACCAAAGGAGATGTTGTAAAAATTGTACTTGAATATACAGAATCCTACTACAACGGGGTTACCACGACGCTCGCGACGGCCGAGATACGCTTTAACGGGGAAGAATTTAAACAGGGCGATAGAGTCCTTGCCATCGCGTCCCCTATGGAAGCCGGTGAGCCTATAGGCTTAGACATTCTTTCAAAACTTTTGAAAGACGGCTGGAAGGGTCAACCGATGAATCCTGCAAGAGTGGCGGAAGACAATGGCATAGATTGGAAGGATATGATAGCGGAATTAATTTCAGCCGACCATGTGAAT
>CAZPYQ010000053.1:0-9839 GCA_964590585.1 uncultured Planctomycetia bacterium
TATGCGCGCATCAAAGTCCACGCCTCCTGTACTTATAATACCATTAAGCTCTACCCTCTTTCCGCCTCTTTGCCTTATCGACATGTTTCTTATATCGACAAATTCGTTCCTGGCGGTTCCCTGCCAGCCGTCGCAGGTAACGGATGAGCCGTCACTGCCGAATCTTACATTTTTAACATTGAACGGCAATCTCCTGGTGAATAGCGCGTGCGCCCTGACCTGGTCGTTATTTATAAGCTCCAGGAGGTTCATCCTGCGGAAGCCGCGACGCGACTCATGCGAAGCGCTATAACCTTCGGCTACTGGCCCGAAAGCTCCGGGGACCTTATAGGCGGCTTGACCGGGGAGCTGAGCCGAGGGCTCTTTATGGGAGGTAAAAATCTTTTGCGCCTCTCCGGCGCCCTTTAAGAAACCTTCGCTGGCCATAAGTTTCTCGATGCGATAACCTATGTCAAACGGTCCTGCCTTCTTAGCGGCCAGCCTTCGATACAGGACTGTTTTTTTAGAGGCGAGCTCGTTTGCCGGATATCGGTCGAGTAACTTATTAAAGGCCATTCTCGCGGAGTCTTCGTCATTCAGGCGATACAGGTACAGCGAAGAGGCCTTGAATAATAAGAGAGGAGCTATTGACGCGTCGTCGTATCTATCCGCCAACTGCATGAAAGTGCCGGCGGCGTCTTTGGGGGCTGCACCTATCGGTGCCGCGGCAGAGGCGATATTCGCGATGAGGCATGCTGCGGAAAAAAATAAAATTGACACCCTCACCGCCCGCCTCCTTTCGCAAACGGGGACACCCTTCCGATTGGCCCCGTACCCGCCTCCCGATGACTGCAGGGCCTGACCCTGAATTATTGAATTACGCCGCGACTGCGAAGAGTTTCGTTATCTCTCTCGTATTTCCCAGTTTTTCTATATTTAACCTGACTATCCTGGGCAGGGCGCGCACTATCCTCAACGCCCCCTGGGAGAGTTTATCTAACAGTTCTTCAAGGACATTGGAGTCACTTTCTTCGCCTGTGAATATCCCGTACCATATCCCGAACATGACCCCGTCTCTATTAAGGACGCCGACGCCCATCATGGCCATGGCGTTAAGGTTTATGAATCTCACTGTATCGATCCCAAGATTCTCGTATTTACTTATATCCGAGGTAACAACACACGCCTTGCCTTCCGGAAGGTCCTGTTCGGTCAGGCCGTTTGTAAGCGTGCCGTCGTCCAGGATTATCACCTTTATACCCCTATCCAGGAAGGAGCGCATCTCTTTCATGAGTTCATCGCGATTCGCGACCTCCACAACGCCCCTTGAGCCGTCATTATGGAACACCTTGCCCAAACCCTGCCGCATGACCTGATATTCCTGGCCGAATTTATTCTCTATTAATCTATCTTTCCCATCGGTCGAACCGTTGGTGAGATTACCATTCATTATGACGGCTATCTGGCTCAAGTTCGAGGCCGCCTGCTCGGGCCTCAAGGCGGCGTAAGCGGCCTGCTCGCCCATCGCTCGCGCTATATCCTCTGTCACGGCTTCTACGGAATTGCCCGCGGAGGATTCGCGTTTCTCACCCCCGGCTTTCGCGGTGAAGACCCTGGGTCTTAGGCCCGCCACGGCCACCCTGATAGATCCATCATGGCGGCTGGTTATCCTCGCCAGTCTTTTTCCATTCCCGCCCAGTATGTCGGTCGTGGTTCCTTTGGCGGTCGTCGCCGCGATATCTTCAAAAGGCGCGTTATTGACCAGATATAACGCCGCCTCATGGCACACCTCCGGCGTCCTGTAAGATACGACGGATGAGTCCGGCCGCACGGCGAACGAGATGAATATGGGCTGGCCGTCCATCTTATCGACCGGGTGGCGCGTCACCACCAGGGCCATCCCATCAGGCGTGACATAATTGAACAGCATCAGATGCGGTATGTCGGAGACGTGCCGATAATACATGTCTCCGTAGCCGTCGTCCGTCTTGCCCGCGGAGGATTCGCGGTTTGATGAGAGCGCGGCCTCAATAACAGAAGGGGCCTCGCTGAAGATCCCGTAACCCGCCTTCGTGCGATAGAGCGTACCGCCTATAAAATTACCGTCGTCTCTTTCCGCTTTCACATAGAGATCATATTCATCCCTATGGCCCTGCATGTTCGATTGCAGTTTGGCCCTTATCGCTTCCGGCGTAACGTCCGCCTTATCGCCAATGAGGTCCTTTATTACACCCTGATAGGACACCATGAAAAGACGATCCGCCTCACGCAGCAACCTCGCCAATCTGGCCGCCGGGTGTTCGTCAAGCGGCAGCAGGAAATGCCCTATCCCGTACCCGATATCCACGCCATCCGCCCTCAAGATCTCCGCGGATTTCTCTATGGAAGGATAGTCATGTATCTTCGTTACTTCGCACAAAAGCTCGGCCTCTTCCATGCTGATGCGTCCGTCTTCTACATATGGCGCGATCACATCTCTTATCAGTTCCGGTCCTTTATCCATGTGCTCGAGACGGTATTCCATGGACATATTCGCGAGCCGCAACGCTTCGGGCTTATCGCCCTTCGCGAGGGCCGCCTTTATACGGCTGCCCTGCACCTTCTCCCTTTCGGACCTGGCGTTGCCTATATCGTGGAGAAGGGCGAGCACAAGCGCTAATTTTAAATCATCAAATCCCAACCCTTCTTCCAGACCTATCCTGGCCATGTTCGCCACTACCTGCGTATTGTGATAGATCGGGTTGGATTCGGCGCCGTCTTTAAAATATCCCAAAGACGCCTCGAAGAGAGCCCCGAGAACGGCGATTAGGCCGTTTTTCTGAGCCTCATCTAGAAGCGTGTTTTGCATGATATATGCCCTGGCTTCGTCCAGATTGGAACGGGCCACGTCTTCAGGATGCGTCAAAAGCAGCTCTTTGGTTATTATCTTCCCGGCCGAGGATCCCCTGCCTTCCTGTTGCGTGGATGACCTGCGAAGGGGGTCCTTTCCTGTGCTTCTCACCATCTGACAGTAGACGGGGCTATTCCCCAACGTCTCAGCAAGCAAGATATTCACCAGAGGGGCGATATTTTTTCCGACCGTCACATTCATTGCCCCCACGTCAGCGAGGCTCCATGTGTTCGGATGATTCAAGGCGTTGCCCATGTAGACCACAGAGCTGACCCGCTTTTTATCCTCACTCGGTACCAACTTTATGGAGATGCCGTACTGGCACGAGTCGCTTCCGCGCAGTATCATCCTGATGCCATTTTCTTCCCGTCCCACGCCGTATAATACCGACTCGAAATTCTCGTCCTGCCTCATCGCCTCGATTATCTTCTTTACCGCGGGATCGGCGCCGGCGATGGTGGCGTCTATCGCCTCATTACTCATCGCGCCCTTCGCTATGCCGGCCGAGGATCCGCGGCGCACGCCGTTCGGCCACACGGTGTCCATGAACTGCTTGGGCACATAATTGAGTCTCTCGAGTAGCGGCGCCCATGCCTCGGCGTGGGTCCTTATCTCGCGCACGACAGCCGGGTTCGTCGCGAGCGCCAAGAGCTCTTCCTCATATCGTATATCTATGGGAAGCGCGTGCACTATGCCCCTGTCGGAGCGAAGCTCGTTGTGATTATTCATCTTATCGCCGATACGCATATAAGCGTATCTTATCGCATGGACGCCATCTTTCTTTTCTATCTTCAAATAGGTAAGTTTGCCTATGGACACCGGCACCGCCTCGGCTTCGCCTCTGTTGACGCGGAAGAAGTATATCTGGTCATTCTCTATGAACTCAGAGACATCTTCACCTTCTACGATCGCTCTTGTCTTTCCGCCTATTGTCATCACCCTGGCATTTCCCCTGCCTGGCTCAGGCGATGCTACCTCCGGCAGGCATGCCTTAAGCATCTCTCCGGAAATTAAGAGGGGCTTATTCTCTCGGATATGGTCCGCCATCTTTCCGCTGGAAGACGCGCGCGCCGCGCGGAGAGAGCGAGCCCATTCCGGCAGCGCCTTAAGCCTGGCCAGCGCCTCCATGACCTGAGCCGAAAGTTGTTCCATGTCGCTTGCGGTGGTGATGACGGGCCCGCCCCTGTCATTAACGGTGAGATATACCGAATATTTCACCGGCACGATATGGGACGCCGACACGGAGTGTTGTACCACTGCAAGAGTGCCCAATATTGTTCCCCTGCTCCTATCCCTGAAGATTATATTTATCTTAACGCCGCCGGAACCTTCTCGTTCCAATCTCAATAGAGGGTCTATATCGGCCGACTCGGAATCGGATAATACGAGACGGCACATGTTAACAATGCTATCATCTCCGGATTTGAGCGCTATGATAAGACGCCTGTTCTTGAAGTCTATCGCATATTCCCTCTTTTGGCGGGTCGGCTCCGCATAACCTGCTTCCCTTAACGCGTTGCCCAAAACACTGCCTCCCGCTATCATCCCCTTTTCAAACGCAGACGCCCATTCTTCCGGGATAGACAATATCACTTCTTCGCCTCTCAGCGCTTTGCCCATACGCGCATTATCCCAGGCTAATTGTTCGTCAAAATCGAAATACCACGGTGTTCGTGCCTCCCCGACCCGTATGGAGGGAAAAAGAAATAAAGACCTTATCGTCTCGGGCAAAATCTTCTGGGAGCTTAAACGGCCTGCCGAGGATTCTCTCGATTCCGCGGCCCGGTCCTTAGGGGCGATGGAACCTTGCAGCCCATAGCGCTCCTGCGACAGCTCTAACCTCGTGGTAGGCGAGATACCCTGAAACGCCCTCGATCTCAATAAACCGTCCCGGTTTTTGTGCGAACGCACGATCTTGCAAAATTCTTGCAGTTTTCCGTCAAACCTGTCGAGCTCTCCCTTTCTGGAAGGGATACCCCTCGCCGAGGTCAGGGAAGTCACCAGCCCTGTAAGCCCCTTGACAACCGCGGGATAGTTGCGGCGGTTCATCCAGCCCTCCACGCGGATTCTCTCCAGCCAGTTCAACCCCTGCTTGCCGCTCGAGGAGGCGCGGACTTCTCCCTCAAGCGAAAAGTGCTTGCATTTTACGCCGCCTATGGCAAGGTAGATATCGCTCGCGGTGCACACCAACCTGGCATCAGCCGTCATTCCTCCCTTGTATTTTATGCCAAAGTGGACTTCGTTCGAGTGTACATCTCCGGAAACGCGCTCTGCCCAACTGGGTAACGGCATAATAGACCCGCCCCAACTGTAGAAGACAAACGATTTCGCGTCTATATCTTTTAGGTAATCTATAATCGCCCGCATGCCCTGCGGCATCGCCACTTTTGTATACACGCCTCGATAAGTGCCGCCGTTTCCCGTCTCTTTCAAGCGGTAGGCCGCCATTTCGCTATCCGCTATGTTAAAACCTTTCGTTTCGCCCGATGCGCGGATGGAAATAGATTCTCCTTGAGAGTCCGTTGGTATGACCACAAACCTGAAACCCGGCATCGGCTCATTATGCTCTCTTGCGTCTACCACGTAGCGATCCTTGAATATCCCGCCTGCCGGGCCCGCTTCCTGAATAACGGATATGTCGGATTCCGCGATTATTGTGCCTCCTTCGACAGAGCGGGCGCTCGGGACAATTATATTACATTCAATTTTTGCGTCGGCCTTTTCAGGCATCTTGACGCTATACCAGAAGCCCCCTTTCTCATCGAGTGGAAAGACGCCGTATCTTAACCCGCCGGCTTCGTTCAGCCTTGCTTTTAACCTGCCCATTATGAAATCTTTTTGCTTGCCATTTACAAAAAGGCCGGCGTTATCGTTCCAGCGCATGGCGCCTACAATAATGACCTGCATACCGCTCGAGGACGCGCGGTAGTCCTCTATGTCCAGTTCCTTAATAATATGCGGCGGCCTTTCGCCTCTTACGAGCGCGACGAGGTTTTCCATGGCGACCATGGCCATCATGCGCCTTACGGCTATTATCGCGCTGCCCGTGTGGCCCGTAATCCTGCTGTTGGCAAGGCCGGAGACGAGCGCGTTGTCCTTTGTGTTATTGACCTCGTCCTTTATGACGTCGCCTCTGAACTGCGCGCTTTCATTCTCTCTTAAAAATTTTACGAGCGCGTCCTCATCGTATATCGGCCCCCTCGCCGTGCTTAGTATTACAACGCCCCTTTTCATAAGATTGAGTTCGCGCCCTGTCACGAAATCTCTCGTTTCGTCGGTAAGTGTCAGAAGCGGATCGAAGACATCGGCCTCCCTGAAAAGATCGTCCTTGTCGTCAGTGAACCTTGCCAACTCGAGCGCCTCCGCGGACTGATAACGGTCATAGCCCAGGATATCCATGCCGAGCGCCTTGGCGCGCCGCGCGAAGGCCGTCCCTATGCGGCCCATACCCGCTATCGCAAGCGTCTTTCCCTGTAATCTCTTCTCCGGCTTCAAGATGTCCATGAAGGCGTCTCTTACCGCAAGGCGGGAGATGTCTATCACCTTATCGCTCTTCTCTATTTCGGCCCCTCCGGTCCTTATGGTAAAGGTCGCCTGCTCGGAGAGTTCAGCCGGGTCCTCGACATATACCAAGCCGTTTTCTCTCTCGTATTCCTCCGAATGCCTATTTCCCGTGTAAAATATGTTTTTTATCCGGTGGGCCCTGGCGATGGACAATATTGCCATCGCGGACCTGTCTTGGGCTATATCATCTGTCGCTATGCCCAGGATGGTCTCTCCGCCTATGTCATTGTCTTCGTCATAGCCCAGTTGATTATGCAAAACGGTATTGTCCGGCCCTGTGCCGGCGCCGACCCATCTGCCTGACCTGGCGAATTCAAACATCCGGTCGAGTCTAAGAGACCTTCTTAAAAGCTCACCCCATAGGATGTCAACAACGTTTGTCCAGGATTCATCAGTGAGGCCTTCGCGGAGCCTTTCCAGCGTATTTGAAGCATCGGCGTCTTCCTCTACATATATGGCGTCTGTGATCCTGTAATTGGCGTCCAGCATGAGGCCCATGTTAAGTTCCGCCATCGCTATGGTGAGCGGCCCCGGCGCGAACGTGACGAGGATACCACGCTCTTTCGCGGCCTTAAAATCCGTATTATTGTAACCCGTTGACCAGTGGACTATGTGTTTAAGTTGAGGGAGCCTGTCCATCAGGTCCGCGTCTATATTGAGCCTCACGAAAGGCATTATCGCCGTATAGTCCTTCACCTCGTCCGCTATTGCGCGCAGTTGGACGTTCGTCATCGGTTCCGAAACGAACTGTATGATATCAAAGCTTATATTGCCCTCGCGGCGCATATCGTCTATCACAGTTTCGTCTATAGGGTCTATGATGAGGACCTTCGCCTTTGCGTCCTTCGCCGTGTGACGCAGTATCTCGACGCCCGCTATCTTTACGCGGCTATCGCCCTCTTTGAGGTCATAATGGGTCTTGCCGGTCGAGGACTCTCGAACGGCCTTCGAGCCGGAGGCGAGCACGGAGTCGAATTCCGCGTTGACGGCCTTCATGAGCTCGGCCCTGCGGTGTTTCGGGACGTTATTCCTGCGCAACCAATCCTCTATGGTGGCAGTGTATACCCCGCGCACACCCTCCAGCGTGACGACGCCTTTAGTGTCATCTTCGAGCTTCTCCAGGAGGGTCTCCGCCAATTCCTGCGCGTACGCCTTGAGCATGCCCCATTCGAAGACCTTGCCCCTGTCCTTCAACGCCTGGGCCCTCTCGTCATTCTCGAGGGCCTGGAACGCCGAATAAGGCGCCAGGGTGTCCGTCTTATGATAAGACGTGTCGGCGAACCCCGTCCCTGTATTGGTCAATATAAATACGGGTACCAATATGGCCGCCATTATCTTCCGCGCGATCCTTAAAGTCATCTTCAACTCCTCCGGTTATGGTTAACTATATGGTTCGTACCGCGTACAGCGTTCTGCGTACGGCGTAATTTTACTCCGTACGCCGTACCCCGTACTCCGTCCGCGACATGTAACTTACATGTTACGCCGCGACTGCGAAGAGTTTTCTTACCTCTTCCATGTCGCCCAATTTCTCTATATTGAACCTGACCATCCTTGGCAAGGCCTTTACTATTCTTACAATGCCTTTCTTCACCATATCCAATAAACTCCTGCCGGCGTCTACGCCTGTAAATCCCCTGTAGGCTATGCCAAATAGATCCGCATCTTTAGAGAGCACCCCGATACCCATGCGGGCCATGGCGTCCAGGCTGATGAACCGCGCGATGCCCTTCTCCAGTTTCTCCTGCCCGTCTATGTCAGAGGTGATGACGCACGCCCGGCCTTCGGGCAAAAGTCCCGCGGCTTCCAGACCTTCGGTCAGTGAACCGTCATCCAGGACTATCACCTTCGCCCCGCTATCCAGGAAGGCTCTTAACTCCCTTTCAAGTTTATCTCGGCTCGCGACCTCCACGACGCCTCTCTCGAATTCCTTGCCCAGGTTCTGTTTCATCACTTTATATTCCCGCGCGAACCCTTCGGGGCTTGGCGTCTCTTTGCCCGTCAAGAGGCCTGAATTTATTATAATGGCTGTCTCTTCAGCAGCCACCCTCTTCGCCTTCGGCGCCAGGGCCAAGTAGGCCCGTAATTCGTTCATCGACCTCTGTATATCCAGGATGGCGTCTGCCGCCGCCTGCGCCCCGCTCGAGGAAGCGCGGACTATGGCCGGATTATCCTCTTTGACGCCGAAGGGCAGCATTATGCTCTCATCACCGTTTCTCATAGCATCAATTTCCGCGGGAAGCGGCGCGTAATATCTGAATATTATAGCCGTGCCTTTAGTGGATGAAACGTTGTATGTTGTACAGGTACGCCCCGGTATGATTGCGCTGTCTCCGGGGCGGAGTATGACAGGCTCATTACAACGGTCTGTTGATAAGCTGACCACCCCCTGAAAGGCCCATATGGGCATGCCCCTTCCGGTCGTATAAAATGTTATGCCCGTATTGGTTACGGTTATCCGTTCCGCTATATAACCTTCTTCCGTGAAAAATCTCACTATGCTGTTGCCCTCTCCGTCATCATATATCGTCCGGTCAGGAACGAAGCATTCGGACGGATCGGTCTTATTCGCTATGCCCTCTATTAACGTCCCGGCATGCTCCATTATCGCAAGCGCCTCCGGTGTCTTTTCCTTGCCTGCCCGGGGCTCTTTGCCGTCTATGGAATCGCACACCGCTATAGTGGATTCCACAAGGCTTATGCCCTCTCTCGGGCCTGCCGAGAACTCCGCCAGGAGCGTATCTGACCTTATTGAATGTATAACGCCCGGGGGCACCCTTATATTGACCCCAAACTCCATATCCTTGAAACGGACCAGGTTTAATTTTTCATGTAAATTTCTCTCTTTTACCGACTGCAGTATCCCATCTATTGTCATGTCTTCGGCCAGGCCAAGGTAAATGCTTCCGTCCGGCTGCTCCAGCACGAAAGGAACCCAACCCTCCGGTTTGCCGGGGGTCTTATAACCTTCTGCCGGATGGATCTGGCCGGATATGGGCTTATGTTCTTCTATCATCTTAAATATTATTCCCAGCATGGGCCCATAACATCTATAATGAATATCTCCCAGTATGTCCTCTCCCGCTATATGCAGCGCTCTGCCAAACGGGACCTCTGTGCCGTTTCTAAGCCTCAGGTAGCTTGGATAATTAGAGTCATCCGAAGTGACCCATAATTCCGTGACCCTGTCGCCCGGATTAAAGCCCAGATCCCTGTAACTCGTCTGCAGCACGGACGCTATGATACGCGAATCCTGCGCGGCCGGCCCCGTATTAGGGCCGATCGAGTCGCCCTGGGTGGTGCTTCTCATGGCCCTTTTATCGAGCGCGAATACCAGAGGCGCGCCGCGGCTTACCTCTTTCTTCACGGCGGTATCCTGTAATACCTTAAGCACGAGGTCCAAGGG
>CAZPYQ010000054.1:0-9676 GCA_964590585.1 uncultured Planctomycetia bacterium
GCATGTATCTGGGCGAGATCGCCAGGCTCGTCATGGAGGAGCTCATATCCAGGCAGATGCTCTTCGGCGGCCGCGCCTCCGGGGCGTTTCTCGAGAGGGGCGGTTTCAGGGCGGAGTACATGTCGCGGATAGAGGCCGACGAGACGGCGACTCTCGGCGATGTCAAGGCGCTATTGGAAACTCTCGGCATCGCGGATCCCGCGGAGGAGGACAGATTGATTGTAAGGGAGGTCGCCTCCCTCGTTTCGGGCAGGGCCGCGCGCGTCGGCGCGGCGGCGATGGGGGCCGTCATCACGAAGATGGACCCGGACATGTCGAGAGAACACACCATAGCCATCGACGGAAGCGTTTATGAAAAACATCCGGGTTTTGCCGGAAATATAAAAATGGCCCTGAAGGAACTTTTCGGCGCGAAGGCCGGCATGATAAAGTTGGCGTTGGCGAAAGACTCTTCGGGCAAGGGAGCGGCCATAATAGCGGCGGTCGCGGGGCAGGGTTAAAATACGATGAAGACAAAATCTATTGAAAAGATAGAATCCAGGATGGATGGTGTGGATAAGAATTCGATAAGATACCGCGCCCTGGAAAGCGCCAGGAACTTCAAGGCGTCGTGGATAGAACTGGGCCAGGCGCTATACTCCGTGTGGAAGGACAAATTGTACAGGGACTGGGGATACGGCACCTTCGACGCCTATACCTCGAAAGAGATAGGCATAAAACAACCCACCGCCGTAAAGCTTCTTAAATCTTACTATTTTCTGGAGAAGGAAGAGCCCTCCGCGCTTGGAAAAGAATATTCCGACCCCGCGAAGGCGGCGTCCCTGCCGAGCTATGAGAGCGTCAATATGTTGCGCCTCGCCAGGAAAAAGGTCCCGGATGAGGCCGATTACGCGAGATTGAAAAAAGATGTTTTCGAGAAGGGAAAGGATGTCAGGGAAGTTAAAAAGGAGCTGACCGCCCTTATAAGGCAGAGGGAAGAGCTGTCCCCGGATGAGGCGCGCAAAGTACGGAAGACCGCGCTCCTTAAAAGGCTCCTCACGACACTCAAGACCTTAAGGAACGATATCGAGGCGTCCAGGATGCTCCCTTCCGGCACCCTCAAAGAGATATCTGACCTCATACGCAAGATAGAGACGGAAGTTTTATGAAGATAGGCATAATAGGACTCCCTCAGACCGGCAAGAAGACGCTCTTCGAGCTGCTCACCGGCCACAGGATCTCCGAAAAGGACCTCGCCTCCAATAAGCCGCTTGTAAGCCTGGCCGAGATAAAGGACCCGAGGTTCGAGGACCTCGTAGCGAGGTACAAACCGAAAAAAGAGGTGCGGGCCCGCATAGACTTCGCCCTTTTGCCGAAACTGGAGAAGGAGGCGATCGCGAAGGGCGACATCTTTAAGGACATCGCGGACGCGGACGCCGTATGCCACATAGTAAGGGCCTTCAGGGACGATTCCGTCTACCATGTCGAGGGTTCGGTCGATCCGTACAGGGACATAGACACCGTGAACGCGGAACTTGTATTGAACGACCTCGTATTTATTGAAAAAAGGCTCGAGAGGATAGATAAGAGCGCGAAGGGCTCCTCCGCCGAAGCGGAGAAGAAGGAAAAGGAGCTCCTCCTTAAACTTAAGGAATATCTTGAGAAGGAAACGCCTCTTCGCCTCGCGCCGCTTAATGCCGACGAGAAAAAGCTCATAGTAAGTTACCCTTTCATAACCCGCAAGGCGATGTTAATGGTTCTCAATATATCCGAGGCCGATCTGGCCGATTCAAGTCTCGCCGGGAAGTTCCGGGAAAGATACCAGAATCTAAAGGCGGACGTGATGGCGGTCTCGGCGAAATCTGAGAGGGAGATAGCCTCATTCGAGTCGGAGGGCGAGAGGCGGGAGTTCATGGAGGCGCTCGGCATAAAGGAGCCGGCCATAAACCGCCTGACGCGGCTCTCCCTAAAGGCTTTGGACCTAATATCCTTTTTCACCGTCGGCCAGGATGAGGTGAGGCAGTGGACCTTGAGGGCCGGTTCCACCGCCCCGCAGGCGGCGGGCGCCATACATTCCGACCTGGAGAAAGGTTTTATACGGGCTGAGGTGATAAAGTACGCGGATCTGGCCGCGCTGGGCAGCGAAGAGAAGGTCAAAGAGGCCGGAAAATTTTATCTAAAGGGCAAGGATTACACGGTCGAAGACGGCGATATATTGAATATAAGGTTCAATGTCTGAAAATAAGAGGTTTATAGCCCATGTCGATATGGACGCCTTCTTCGCGTCCATAGAAGAGAGGGACGATCCGTCGCTTCGCGGCAAGCCGGTAGTAATAGGCGCCGATCCCAAAGGCGGAAAGGGCCGCGGCGTGGTCTCCACCGCCTCTTACGCGGCCAGGGCGTTCGGCATCCATTCCGCCATGCCCATCTCGGCGGCTTACATAAAGTGCCCCCACGCGATATTCCTGCCCGTCGATATGGAAAAATACGCTTCCGTCTCGAAAGATATCCGGAGGATCCTTTACGGCTTTACTCCCGATATCGAACCGGTCAGCATAGACGAGGCCTTTTTAGACATAACCGGGAGTTATCATCTCTTCGGCACGCCGCTTGAGACATGCCTTCTCATAAAATCGCGCATAAAAGAGGCGGCCCGGCTTACGGCCTCGATCGGACTGGCCCCGACCAAGATGGCGGCCAAGATAGCCTCCGACCTTAAAAAACCGGACAGCATGGTCGAGGTGACGCGGGAAGGGCTTTTGGATTTTCTCCGGCCGCTAGATATAAGGAAGTTATGGGGCCTGGGAGAGAAGACCGAGGCCCTGCTTAAGGCCAGAGGCATAAAGACTATAGGCGATCTTGCGAAACGGGATGCCGGCGAACTCGTATCTCTTCTGGGGAAGAACGGCCGCGAACTCTGGCGCCTCGCGAACGGGATAGACGAAAGAGAGGTCCTGACGGAGGTTGAGGCCAAGTCTATCAGTAACGAAGTCACCTTTGAAGAAGATACCCTCGACAGGGATATAATCGGCTCGGCCCTCCTGGCGCTTTGCGAGAGGGTCTCCGGAAGGCTGCGCCATGAAAATAAAAGGGCCCGGACCGTTACGCTGAAGATACGGTTCAAGGGGTTCCAGACATATACGCGCGCCGTGACTCTGGATGCGCCGACGAATTTCTCGGACGTGATATTCGGCGAGGTGACGCGGCTTTACGCTTCTTTATCAGCGGACGGGAGGATGGTGCGCCTGGTCGGCGTAAGGGCCTCTAACCTTCTGGATCCGGGTGGTTGTGACAGCCTCTTTGAGGGGGTCCCTGATAAAAGAAGAGAGAAGACGTACCTGGCCATAGACAGGATAAAAAAAAGGTTCGGGGATGATTCGATATACAGGGCCGGAGGGAGGATACCGTGAAGGTTGAAGTTGCCGTAATAGGCGGCGGCGCCGCGGGTATCATGGCGGCGATAAGCGCCGGGCGCAGGGGCGCGGCCGTCGTCATCCTGGAGAAGATGCCGCGGCTCGGCAAGAAGCTTCTCATTTCCGGTAACGGCAGGTGTAACCTCCTCAACGAAAGACTGGACGAGACGCATTATAACTCGGCGTGCCGCGGCCTCGTCAGGAGTATTTTTTCAAAATTCGGCAAGGAAGAGATCGTGAACCTCTTTAATGATCTGGGCCTGGAGATATATTCGGACGAGGATGGCCGCGTATTTCCTGCCACGAACCAGGCCTCTTCGGTCCTCAAGGTGCTGGAAATGGAGCTCAAACGCCTGGCAATACCGGTGGAACTCAATTTTGACGTTACGGAAATAGCGGATGTTAAAGGCGGCTTCGCGGCCAGATCGAGGTCCGGTAAAGAAATGCTGTGCCAGAAGGCCGTCCTGACAGGAGGGGGAAAGACATATCCCGCGCTCGGCTCGGACGGCGGCGCGTATAAACTGGCCGAAAGATCGGGGCACAAGATAATAGGACCTGTCCCAAGCGCCGTGCCATTAGTCGTCAAGGACCCGCTTTGCCACATGCTTCAGGGGCAGAGGATATTCGCCGGCGCCCGGGCCGTGATAGGGGGCAAACCCGCCTCCGGTATGTCGTCGGGAGAACTCTTATTCACGAAATACGGCCTGTCGGGGACAGCCATTCTGGACATAAGCGAGGATGTGTCTATCGCGATGAACCGGCTCGGCAGGAAAGACGCCGCCGTATCGGTGGACCTTGTGCCCTTCATGGAAAGGGACGAATTGAAGGCCGCTCTGCATAAGAGGCGCTCAAAAGCCGCCGCGGCGGAAGAGCTCGTGGCGGGTATATTGCCGGACAAATTCGGAATGGCGCTTAAGGATTTGCTTAATAGAAACGATGATGATATCATAAATACGCTTAAAGACAGGCGGTTTTTGGTCTCCGGAACGAGGGGCTGGAACGAGGCCGAGTTCACTGCCGGCGGCGTCTCCGCTTCCGAAGTGGAGACGGCCAGCCTGGGGTCTAGATTGAGAAGAGGGCTATATCTCGCGGGGGAGATACTGGATGTCCAGGGTAAGCGGGGCGGTTATAACCTCGCCTGGGCCTGGGCGTCTGGGTTCGTAGCGGGCATGACATTATAAAAGGAGGCAGTATGTTCAGGGAAAAGATAAAGGTTCTCGATTGCACCATAAGGGACGGCGGCCTCGTCAACGGCCATGATTTCGACATGAAGTTCGTGCGGGAGGTATATAAGGCCCTCTCCGAGGCGGGCGTGGATTACATGGAGATAGGATATAAGAATTCCAGGAAGCTTTTTTCGCCTAAGGAGTTCGGCAAGTGGAAGTTTTGCGACGATGACGACATAAGAAAGGCCACTGACGGCATAGAATCCGACATGAAGCTCTCCGTCATGGTAGATGTGGGACGCGTCGACATGGAGGACGTCGTGCCGCGGAAGGATAGCCCCGTGCACATGATACGGGTCGCTTCGTACGTAAAGGATATCGATAAGGCGATATTGCTCGTGAACCACTTCGCCGATAAAGGATACGAGACGACCATCAACATAATGGCCATATCGAGGGCGCTCGACAACGAATTGAACGAGGCGCTCCATCAGATAGAAGAGGAGTCGAAGGCGAGGGTCATATATATCGTGGACAGTTTCGGCGCCCTGTATCAGGAATCGACCGAGTTCCTGGTTAAGAAATTTAGGAACATCCTGAAGACGAAAGAGGTGGGTATGCACGGCCACAATAACCAGCAGCTGGCCTTCGCCAACACGATAGAGGCGATAATACACGACGCGAACTATGTCGACGGCACCGTCTACGGCCTGGGGAGGGCGGCCGGCAATTGCCCGCTGGAACTATTGATAGGGTTTTTGAAGAACCCGAAATTCGACATACGGCCAATCCTCGACCTCATATCCAAAGAGTTCATACCCTTGAGGGAAAAGATGGAGTGGGGTTATATCATACCTTACGCCATAACCGGCATCCTGGATGAGCACCCGAAGACCGCCATGGCGCTTCGTAACAGCGCGAAGAAAGAGGATTACAGGGAATTTTACGAGAGCCTGGCGGGCACGGACCTGGACTGATGCGTTAAAAGAAAGCAGGATAGATATGGATATAAAAAGGTTTAAGAGATTACCCATAATGGGTATATTGAGGGGCGCGCCGTTAAGCTCGATAGAGCCGCTCATGGAGGCGGCCGCCTCCGCCGGGCTCGAGACCATAGAGATAACCATGAACGCGCCCGACGCGACAGAGTCGATCGGCCGCGCGGTTAAGGCCTCCGGAACGCGGCTCATGATAGGCGCGGGGACCGTGCTCGACATAGGCTCATTAAGGGCCGCCCTTGACGCCGGCGCCAGGTTTATCGTGACACCCGTATTGATAGATGACGTGACCGCCTATTGCGCGAAAAACAAGATACCGGTATTTCCGGGGGCGCTGACGCCCGGGGAGATATACGCCGCCTGGAAGGCCGGCGCCGCGATGGTAAAGGTCTTCCCGGCCAGGTTTTTCGGGCCCGGATATTTCAAGGAACTTAAAGGGCCTTTTAACGATATAGAGCTATTGGCATGCGGCGGTGTCTCGGCCGATAACATAAAGGAGTACCTCTCTTCCGGCGCCAGCGCGGTCGCCTTCGGGGCTAGCATATTCAGGAAGGATTGGATAGAGAAGGGCGATTACGGGAAAATAACGGAGGCCATAAAAGGGCTTATAGGAAATTTACCTATATGCTTGTAGGAGGTTTAAATTCTTTCGAAATACATCGGACGATTTCTCGCGCGCCACAGGAGAAACTCCATCGTATCAGGGCCTATGGGTTTTCTTCTCGCGCTGCATAGAGGATACGAGAATCTTGACGGCGACTTCTCGCATAACGGGGAACGATTTGTCCTAAAAAAAGCAGCCGAAAACGCCGAAATCAAAATTATCTTTGATGTAGGCGCTAACATAGGCCGGTGGTCCAGGATGGCGGCCGGTATCTTTCCGCGGGCCGATATTTATTCCTTCGAAATAATAAAGGATAGTTACGAGCGGCTCGCGCGCAATTGCAGGGAGTATAAAAATATAAGGCCGTATAATGTCGGCCTCTCAGATATCGAGGGCGAGAAAGACGCCTTCTTCTCGCCCGATAGGAGCAGTCACGCTACCTGCGTGAAAAATTTTTCCGAGGAGTTTCATCATTATCAGCCCCAACGTTCCATGGTAAGGATGGATACCGGAGACCGTTTCTGTTCCAGGGAAAAGATAGTTTCCATAGACTATCTAAAGATAGACGCGGAAGGTTTCGAACCGCAGGCACTGAAAGGTTTCGAGGGAATGCTTAAGGCGGGAAAGATAAGGGTAATCCAATTCGAATACGGCTATGTGAACGCGTTTGTGAAATTTCTTCTGAAAGACTTCTACGATTATCTCAGGCCATTCGATATGAGGGTGGGAAAGATTTACCCGAATCATGTGGAGTTTAGGGATTACAGGCTTCAGGATGAGAATTTCTGCGGGCCAAATTACCTGGCCGTGCGCTCATCCGAAGAATCATTGATAAAGGCGCTGGGTTAAGGCCTGACGGTTCGTGACCAAGGAGAACGGACGAGAGACCATGACCGATTGTAGCATAGAATTATCCGTAATAATCCCCAGTTATAACCCCGACCCGGGCGATTTGATGAAATGCCTGAAATCGATCCGGGCCTCCACCTTTAAGCCGGCCGAGGTCATACTTTTGGACGACGGCTCCGGCGCGGATTATCCCCAGGAGGCGCGTGAACTGTGCGTGCTGATAAAAAATAAGGAAAATAGAGGGCCGGCCCACGTGAGGAACCAGGGCGCCAGACTCGCCAGGGGCGATGTCCTTTGCTTCATAGACGCGGATGTCATGGTGGGTCCTGATACCCTTTTGCAAATAGCGGAGAAATTCCGCGATTCGAATATCGCGGCCGTGCAGACGATATTCTCGATCGATACGCCGGCCGAGAATTTCGCGAGCCAGTATTAAAATTTATACCGCCACTACTGTTTCAAGACTATAGGTCACGAGTATATCAGCATAGTGGCGACTTACGCTGTCGCCATAAGGAAGGACGTCTTCTTCGAGGCGGGCGGCTTTCCTGAAGCGGTAAAAAGCGCTTCGGTCGAAGATGAGCTTTTAGGGGTGACCATATATTCCGGGGGGCACAGGATTCTCCTGGCCAAGGATATAAGCGTGACGCACCTGGCCCGTATCGATTTTAAGACGCTTATCAAAAAGGCGTACATGATGTCGAGGGACGGGATAGAATTTATATTCAAATACCAGAAACAACAAAAAACCGACTTCCGTAAGAACCACCACCATCCCTCCTTAATCGTCTCGATGCTGATCTCCCCGTTAATCCCGGTTTTCTTAATCGCCTCTTTCCTGCCGCGTACCGGAGGCATCCAGGCCCTGATATGGATAACGGTGATTTTCTTAATAATCAACTTAAGGTTTTTTCTCTTCGTAGCGATGGCCAGGGGGGCCTGGTTCGGCTTAAAGAGCGTATTGACATATTACCTTTTCTGCCTGACCGCCCTGCTCGGCTGCGCAAGAGGGGGCATAAACTATTTACTGAAAAAATGAGATATACCAGGTATTTGAAAAAGGCCGTAAAATTGTTCCGCAAAAAGGGCATAATGCCCGAATACATCACTTTTTTCGTTACCAATAGGTGCAACGCCAGGTGCGGACATTGTTTTTACTGGAAGGAACTGAATTCGCGCTCAAACGAGTTGACCCTCGCCGAGATAGAAAGGGCCTCAAAAACCATGGGGGATTTTTTGTATCTTCTTGTAACCGGAGGGGAGCCCTTCCTCAGGGAGGACCTGGCCGAGATAGTAAAGATATTTTACAAAAATAATAACGTTAGAAAATTTACCCTGGTCACAAACGGTTCGTTGCCGGAAAAGATTGAAGGCTCTTTGAAAAGGCTGATGTCCGGCTGCCCGGAGGCGTATGTGACATTATTTGTTTCCCTTGACGGTATAGGGGAAGAGCACGACGCTATCCGCGGCGTAAAAGGGCTTTACGCGAAGGCGCTCGAGTCCATAAAGCGGGCCAGGCTGCTCCAGGCGCTGTATCCCAATCTCTCCATAGGCGTAACCATGATCTATTCCTCCGGGAACAAGGACAGGATAATCGATATCTACGAACGTATCAAGTCCGACGTGAGGCCGGATATAGTCAACTGTAACTTTGTCCGCGGCACCGTGAAAGACGAAGGGACCAAGACGAACGATATGGGGAACTTCATAAAACTCCAGAAGGCGATAGAAGGCGACCTCATAATGCGCCGGATTAAAGGCGTCTCGGACCCTATAATCGCGGACCTGACCGCCGCCTGCAAGTTCGAGAGCATGGCCCAGCTGGTAAGGACCGTAGAGGAGGACAGGTACCTTTCGCCGTGTTACGCGGCCAGGATAAACGCGGTAATCTATCCCGAAGGGGATGTCTTTCCCTGCGAGTTATTGGACGAAAAGATGGGAAACCTGAGGGAAAGCGGTTATGATTTTAGAAGGATATGGTTTTCGGGCAGGGCGGAAGAGGTAAGGCGAAAGATCGACAAAAGCAGGTGCTATTGCACGCACGAATGTTATCTTTTGACGAACGTGATGTTCAATCCCGGGTACCTTTTAAGGATATTACGGAGTTATTTCAGGCTGTTTTCCCGCGTATAATCCGCTGCCGCCTCAGCAAAACAACAGGAAAGAAAGGGAATATGAATAAATTTATCACAACGACATTAATGCTTGTATTCAGCAACGTATTCATGACATTTGCCTGGTACGGACATCTTAAGAATTTTAATGCCAAACCATGGATCATTGCGGCTTTGATCAGTTGGGGGATTGCGCTTTTTGGATATATTATTCAGGTACCCGCCAATCGCATAGGGCATCAGGTGATGAACCTCGGCCAGTTGAAGATATTGCAGGAAGTGATCTTTCCCCGAATTAGTGGACACAAAGAAGAGTGGTGATAGCATAAAAAACGGCTCTTAAACAGAAGGTGTCCGATTGTGCGATAATTCTGACTTCGGTTGACAGTTTTGGTAAAATGGGTCCTGAGGGAGGGATGTGTTATGACTCAGGCCGAGAGAGACATTAAGCGTAAGCCAAAAGTATTAAATTATGCGAAGGAAAAAGGCAATATTGCGAAGGCATGCCTGTGCCTAATGCGATACGGTTTGGCGTGGCCGCGGGGACAGCGGC
>CAZPYQ010000055.1:0-8987 GCA_964590585.1 uncultured Planctomycetia bacterium
GTTCTCTAAGTTCACGACCTGAAATATTTTCTTATCGGGTGAGTTGAACCCTCTTTTAGGGATGCGCCTTATAAGCGGCATCTGTCCGCCCTCAAAACCCGGACGGGTCGTCACCCCGGACCTGGAACGCGCGCCCTTATGCCCCCTGCAGGAGGTCTTTCCGTGGCCTGAGGCCGAACCGCGTCCGCGCCTCTTTATCTTCCTGTTTGCTCCAGGGATCAAACCTATCTCGGTTAACTTCATTGACTCTCCTCTTCGGAGGAAACTTCCCTCGTAAACCGAAGCCTCTTAAGACCGTCCACGGCCGCCTTCAATACATTTATGGCATTAGCCGAACCAAGGCTCTTTGTGAGTATGTCCTTTATGCCGAACGCTTCGCATATCGCCCTCACGGCGCCTCCGGCTATAACGCCGGTGCCCGGATTGGCGGGTTTCAAGAGGACGTTCGCGGCCTTGAAATGCCCCATTATCTCATGAGGTATGCTCGCGTCCTTCATGTTTATTTTAAAGAAACTCTTCTTCGCCTCATTCAAACCTTTTCGTATGGCATCGGCTACTTCGTTTGCCTTTCCGAACCCTATGCCGGCAGAGCCTTTTCCGTCTCCGACTACAACGAGGGCGTTAAAATGGAACCTCCTGCCGCCCTTAACGACCTTGGCGACCCTCTTTATCGAGACCACCTTCTCTATGAATTCGGACTCTCCCCCGCCGGAACGCGAACCGTCGCGACGCTGCGGCCTCCTTCCACGCGGCGCCATCCTGTCGGCCGGCGCCCCTGACGCCCTATTCTGGTTTTCTGCTGCCAAAGCCTTCTTCTCCTTTTATACGATTTAAAATATCAGGCCCTTTTTCCGCGCCGCCTCGGCGAGCGCCTTGACCCTGCCGTGATACCTGTATCCCGCCCTGTCGAAGACAACCTTCGTTATGCCCTTTGTCTGGGCGCGTTCGGCGAGCATCTCCCCGACCAGCGCCGCCGCCTTGACATTGCCGGACGATTTCATCTTCTCTCTAAAGTCAGCCGTATTGCTGGATACTGTGATGATGGTAGCGCCCTTTAAGTCATCGACCAGCTGCGCATACATGTGGTTCAGGCTTCTATATACACAAAGGCGCGGCCTTTCGGGCGTACCGACGATGTCCTTCCTTATACGCTTGTGCCTTCTCGCCCTTCCCTCTATTGTAAGCCACCTCGTCATTCTCATTTATCAGCCCGCCCCTCCGCCTGCCGCCCCTGCGACGGCCTTTCCTGCCTTGCGTTTTATGAACTCTCCGGCGTACTTGATGCCTTTACCCTTATACGGCTCGGGTTCATAGTAGGCCCTTATCTCGGCCGCCACCAGGCCCACCCTGGCCTTATCCATGCCCTTGATGATGATATTTATCGGCTTTGGCGTCTCTATCGTTATGCCGTCCGGTATCTTATATTCCACGGGATGGGTATAATTCAGGGTAAGGGTCAGGGCCTTGCCCTGCGCCTGCGCCTTGAAGCCCACTCCGGATATCTCAAGGTCTTTTTGATAGCCTTTTGTGACGCCTATTATCATATTGTTTAAAAGACTGCGGACGAGGCCGTGTTTTGCCTTATCCTGCTTGGTATCGAAAGGACGATAGGCGAAGAGCCTCCCCTCTTTGACTTCCACCTTAAACCCTTCCGGCACGCGGTAATCAAGCTTGCCCTTCGGGCCCTCTACGGTGACCACGCCGCTTGCGGCGCAGCTAACCTTCACTTCATTTGGTATCTCTAATGGTTTCTTGCCTATTCTTGACATTTAATTACTCCGTACCTGTGGGCTACCAGGCATAAAAAAGGACCTCGCCGCCAACCCCGGCCTCTCTGGCGCCCTTGTCCGTCATTATGCCTCTGGACGTAGATATTACGGCCACACCAATCCCATCATATACCCGGGGCAGATCTTCCTTGCTCTTATATATCCTTAAGCTTGGCTTGGAGATCCTGCGCAAACCCGTGATGGCCGGCTTCTTGCCCCTGCCGTATTTAAGGTACACCCTTAACCATCCCTGCTTATCGTCCTTGATAACTTTATAGTTGGATATGAAGTTCTCGTCCTTTAATATCTTCATGACCTCTTCGGCAAGGCGCGAACTCTTGACCTCCGCCACCTTCTTCTGGCTGGAGCTCGCGTTCCTTATCACCGTAAGCATGTCCGCAACAGGATCTGTAAGTGCCATTATTCCCTCGTGTTATAATTTTCCTATTCCGTTTCCCGTTTCCCTTACCCCGTATCCCGGGCTTCCTACCAACTCGCCTTTGAGACGCCCGGGACCTCGCCCCTTGACGCCATCTCCCTGAAACATATCCTGCATATCCGGAACCTTCTCATATAACCCCGGGGCCTGCCGCAAAGCTGACACCTATTGTAACGCCTTGCCTTGAACTTGGGCGGCCTTGCCGCCTTTATTATAAGACACGTCTTCGCCATGCTATTTGACCTTCTCTTCCGTCTTTTTGTCGCCGCTTTTAGCCGCGCCTGCCTTTGGGGACTTCTCCAACGCTGTCTTGGAGAAGGGCATGCCGAACAGCTTTAAAAGCTCAAATGCCTCATCGTGGCTCGCGGCGTCCATCACTATGGTTATATCCATTCCGTGGACCTTCATTATTTTGTCCTGATCTATCTCCGGAAATATATTTTGCTCATCCAGCCCGAATGAATAATTACCGCTGCTGTCAAACGAATCCGGATTGAGCCCCCTGAAATCCCTTATCCTGGGCACGACTATATTTACAAGCCTGTCCAGAAAATCATACATCATCGCGCGGCGCAGGGTGACTTTACAGCCTATCGGAAGATTGCGCCTTATCTTGAAATTCGCTATGGCCTTCTTCGCCCTGGTTATTACGGACTTCTGGCCGGTTATCATCGCCAGTTCCGCCTGGGCGGCCTCAAGAAATTTTATATCCTGCACCGCCTCGCCCAAACCGATGTTTATGACGATCTTTTTAAGCCTCGGCGCCTCGAGCATGTTCTTATACCCGAACTTCTTTGCGAGTTCCGGCACTATCTCGCTTCTGTAACGTTCCAATAACCTTGGTTTATAAGCCATCTTTTTAAACCTCTAAAATGCCTCTTTGCATCTCTTGCAGTATCTGGAACTCGTTCCGTCCGCCAGGACGCTCACTCCCACCCTGGCCGGTTTCTTGCATGTCTTGCATAAGACCGCTAAGTTAGACAGCTGTATGGGGCTCTCTTTTTGGACTATTCCGCCTGTCTGATTATCGCGGGACTTTCTGGCATGTTTCTTCACATAATTCACGCCTTCGACAAGGGCCTTGCCATCCTCCTGGAAGACCTTGAATACCCTGCCGGTCTTGCCCCTGTCCCTGCCGCTCAACACGAATACCATGTCGTTCTTCTTTATCTTGTTCATCCTATATGACCTCTGGCGCAAGCGATATTATCTTCATGAAATTCTTTTCTCTCAATTCCCGCGCGACCGGGCCGAAGACCCTCGTGCCCCTTGGGTTCATCTGGGCATCGATTATGACTACGGCGTTCCTGTCAAACTTTAAACTGCTCCCGTCCGGCCTCTTTATCGGAAATCTCGTCCTTACGATAACGCCCTTGACGACTTCATGGTCCTTGACGATGGCGTCCGGGGACGCCTCTTTTATATTACAGGTTATTATATCGCCCACGTCGGCAAATCTCCTGTTGCCCCTTCCTATAACGCCTATGCACGAGGCCTTCCTGGCCCCCGTATTATCCGCTACATCTAATATGGTCCTCATCCTAATCATTTAAGCGCTCCTCTTGGCTGCTCATACGATAAAAGTCCATAGCCCATTGCCTATGGGCTGACTCATGCCGCTTTTTTAATTACCTCAACGAGCCGCCACCTCTTGGTCTTGGAAACAGGCCTCGTCTCTTCTATCCTGACAAGATCTCCGGGCTTCGCCTCGCTCTTCTCGTCATGGGCCTTGAATTTCTTGGCAACCCTCATAATCCTCGTGTAGACAGGGTGATGATACGCCCTCTCGACCCTGACGGTTATGGTCTTCGTCATCTTATTGCTTACGACAGTGCCTACGCGTTCTTTACGGCTATGCCTTTTTTGTTTCAACATTTTTCATTTCCCTTAATATCGTTTCGCATCTCGCTATCTCTCTTCTTGTTTGGCGCATCCTGTGCGGCTTCTCCACGCTTCCCGCCTTGATATCGGTCCTTAAGGCGTAAAGGTTCTTTTTGAGCTCCGCCACCTTGCGGCCTATCTCGTCCTGCGACATGTTCCTTATCTCGTTAGGTTTAAGCATGCCTTAAACGCCTATCCTGGTTACGAATCTTGTCCTTATGGGCAGTTTATGCGCGGCCAGTCTTAACGACTCATTCGCTATCTCCATGGGTATGCCCTCCATCTCGAACATTATCTTTCCCTTCTTGACGACGCATACCCAATGGTCAGGCGCGCCCTTGCCCTTTCCCATCCTGGTCTCGGCGGGTTTCTTGGTATAGGCCTTATCGGGAAACACCCTTATCCATACTTTACCGCCCCGTTTTATATTCCTCATCAGCGTAACCCTCGACGCCTCTATCTGTCTGTCGGTTATCCAGGCGTTCTCCATGGCCTTCAGGCCAAACTCGCCGAAACTTAAATGAGAGCCCCTCTGGCTTGAACCGCTCATCCTGCCGCGGTGAGATTTCCTGAACTTTACCCTCTTTGGCATCAACATCGGTCTACCTCTTCGAGTCTTTCGCTTCCTCGGCGGGCTGTTTATCCAGCACCTTGTCGCCCTTATATACCCAGACCTTTACCCCTATGAGCCCGTACGTCGTGAACGCCTCTGCGAAGCCATAGTCTATATCGGCTCTCAATGTCTGCGCCGGGATCTTTCCTACCCTGTAACTCTCCCGCCTGGCTATCTCCGCGCCGCCAAGCCTGCCGCCGCATATTATCTTGACCCCCTGGGCCCCCGAATCCAAAGCCGACTGAATAGCCTTTTTCATCGCGCGCTTGTGCGGTATGCGCTTTTCTATCTGAAACGTGATATTTTCCGCTATCAGCTGTGCGTCGACGGATGCGTTCTTTATCTCTTTTATGTCGACCTCAACCTCTTTTTTGGTTACAGAGAGGAGGCTCTCCTTCAATTTTTCTATCTCCGCGCCCCTGTGCCCTATGATTATACCGGGCCTGGCGGAGAATATGATTATCTTCGTCTTGTTCGAGTCGCGTTCGATCTCTATTTTTGAAACGGCCGCCGAAGACAGCGCCTTTTTTACAAACTTTCTTATCTTGACGTCTTCGACCAGAAGCCTCGGCGCCTCCTGCCTGTTCGCGAACCAGCGGGATTTCCAGTCGTATATGTAACCTACCCTGAAACCATACGGATGAACCTTTTGCCCCATGCCGCTCCTTATTTTGACTTTTGACTTGTGGTTTTTACTTTTTCCTTTTTCTTTTTTACTTTATCATGCTTATTAACGTGTTCTTTCGGCTTCTCCGTCTTTTTTATCTCGTCCAGCTCGACATATATATGGCTGGTCCTCTTCTTTATCATGTTCGCCCGGCCCATGGAAGCCGCCCTGTACCTCTTAAGCATCGGCCCGCCGTCCGCTATCAGTTTCGATAGATACAAATTAGAAGAGTCTATACCCTGATGCAGCCTCTTGGCGTTAGCCAGCGCCGACTCAAGAAGTTCGATTGCATAATGAGAGGCCTTCTTGTTAACCGAGGCAAGCATGGCTATCGCATACTCCACCCGCTTACCTTTTATGAGCGGCGTTATCTGCCTGAACTTGCGAGGCGTTATCCTTATGTATTTTGACGCGGCTTTTGATATCATATATTAAGTCAGATCCGTGGAGACCTCGGTCGCGGCCCCGTGTCTTTTGAATACCCTGGTGGGTATGAACTCGCCCACCTTATGCCCTACCATGTTCTCCGTTACATAAAGAGTGGTAAATTTCTTGCCGTTATAGACCGAAAGGGTGAGGCCCACGAACTCGGGTGTAACAGTCGACCTTCTCGCCCATGTCTTTATCGGCTTCTTGTCGTTGGCCTTTATCGCCTTCTGCACCTTTATCAGGAGCTTCTCGTCTATAAACGGCCCTTTGCTGGCAGACCTTGACATATTATCTCTCTTATCTCCTTCTTTTAAGTATATATTTATCCGACAACTTGCTCTTGCGCGTCTTCAGGCCCTTCGTCTTCTTTCCCCACGGCGTGGTTGGATGGCGGCCCCCGCTGGATTTACCTTCGCCGCCGCCCATAGGATGGTCGTGCGGGTTCTTGACAACGGCCCTCGAGAAAGGCCTCCTGCCAAGCCATCTCGACCTGCCCGCCTTTCCTATCGATATGGTATCGTGCTCTATATTACCCGCCTGGCCTATGGTCGCAAGACACTCGAGTTTTATGAGCCTTACCTCCTGGCTCGGAAGCTTCACATGGGCGAATGCGCCTTCCTTGGCCATGATGACGCATGAATTTCCGGCAGACCTTGCGATGATACCGCCGGAACCCCTGGAGAGCTCTACGTTACATATAGGTATTCCGGCAGGTATGTTCCCCAGCGGCATGCAGTTCCCTACCTTTATCTCGCAGGATGCGCTTGTCATGACCTCGTCACCGACATTAAGCCCTGCCGGCGCTATGATGTACCTCTTTTCGCCGTCATTGTACGCAAGAAGCGCTATCCTCGCGGCCCTGTTTGGGTCATATTCTATGGCAAGCACTTTCGCCGGGACATCCATCTTATCCCTCTTAAAATCCACGAGCCTTAGCATCCTCTTGTGCCCGCCGCCTCTATGCCTTGACGTTATCCTGCCGTAGGCGTTCCTTCCGCCGGATTTTTTCAAACTTTTTAAAAGGGCCTTCTCCGGACGCGCTTTCGTGATTTCAGCGAAATCGGAGATCACCGTCCACCGCAGCGAATCAGTCGTAGGCCTGAACTTTCTTATTCCCATGGGTTACACCACATCTATCTTGCTGCCTTCCTTGAGCGTGACTATAGCCTTCTTCCAGTCAGGGGTAAGCCCTTCCTTGTATCTCACTCGCTTCAATTTTCCCCTTACCGTCATCGTGTTGACGCAGGAAACCTTGACCTTGTATATCTCTTCTACCGCTTTCCTTATTTCTATCTTGTTCGTATGGATCCCGACCCAGAAAAGATACTTATTCTGGCGCATCATATCCGCGCCTTTCTCCGTCCGTATAAGGCTCTTCACTATATCGTGCGGGTCTCTCATTTCGTCTTTAACCTCTCCGGAAGCATCTTAAGCGCCGCCTTTGACATGACTACCTTATCGCTCGAAAGGAGGTCGACCGTGGAAAAGTCCTTATAGTTCTTTAGCCTCACCTCTCTCAAATTGCGCGATGCCCTCGCCACATTCTGGTCGATCGTATCCACTATAAAAAGGGTCTTTCCTTTTAGTTTAAGCGCGCCCATAATCTCCTTGAACCTTTTGGTCTTGGGCTCGTCTACAACCAACGAATCTATTATCACGAGGTCCCTGTCCATCCATTTGGAGTTAAGCCCCGACATGAGCGCCAGCGATTTCATCTTCTTGGGTATATCGTAATGATAGTCTCTCGGGTGCGGGCCGAATGTAACTCCGCCGCCGCGCCAGAGCGGAGACCTTATAGAACCGGCCCTCGCCCTGCCGGTCCCTTTTTGCGCCCAGGGCTTCTTCCCTCCTCCGGAAACCTCGCTTATCGTCTTCGTAGCCGCCGTCCCCTGTCTCTGGTTGGCGTTATATGAACGCACCGCCTGATACAAAACGCCCTTATTTACGGTGCCGTTGAATATCCCCTTTGAGAGCTCAACGGTCTCCACCTCTTTGCCCTTGGAATTATAGACGGGCAATGCGGTGCTCAAGGCCTCTTCTTTTTTCGCCTTCTTCGTCTTTACCATATATTATTTTGCCTTGGATGCGGCTGCTTTCGCCGTGGTCTTGGCCCCTTTTTTCGGCTGCGCGAGGTGCGCGGTACGCTTCTTGTAACCCTTCGGCCTCTTCCTGGATTCTTTTACGACCATGAAGCTGTTCTTGTGCCCGGGTATGGAACCCTTTACGACGATAAAGCTTGAATCCTTGTCGACTTTAAGGATCTCGAGGTTCTGTACGGTCACGGTATCGGTCCCCATGTGCCCCGGCAGATGGTGCCCCTTGGTGACCCTTGAAAGCCTCGCGCCTGACTGTATGGAACCGGGCGCCCTGTGAAACATCGAGCCGTGACCTCCGTCGCCGCCGGCCCAACCCCATCTCTTCATACCGCCCTGGAACCCTTTCCCGATGGACGTGCCGGTCACATCGACGAAATCCCCGGCTGCGAATATATCCGCCTCGATCTTCTGCCCTACCTTGTAAGGGGAGACGTCATTAACCCTAATCTCTTTTATGAACCTTAACGGCTTCTCTACTCCGGCCTTTTTGAAACGTCCCATGCGGGGCTTGTTCGCCAAAGAGGCGCGCATCTCGCCGTAACCCAGCTGCACGGCATTGTAACCGTCGGTCTTGGAATCCTTCACCTGCAGGACATAACAGGGGCCCGTTTCTATCAGAGTGACCGGCTGGAATGCGCCTTTCTCATCGTAGATATGCGTCATGCCAAGTTTTTTTCCTAAGATGCCCACTCCCATAAAGTAAAGCCTTTGGTTATTTTATCTCCACGTCCACGCCTGCCGGCAGAGCCAGCTTCTTCAGGGCGTCTATGGTCTTCGCCGTAGGGTTTATTATGTCGAGTATCCTTTTATGCGTCTTGAACTGAAATTGTTCCCTCGACTTCTTGTCTACGTGCGGAGATCTGAGGACAGTGAATATCTCTTTTTTTGTAGGAAGCGGGATGGGCCCCGATATAAGCGCGCCCGTCCGCTTGGCCGTCTCGACTATCTCCGCCATTGAGAGGTCTATTAGCCTGTGGTCATAGCCTCTCAACCTTATCCTTATCTTCTGCTCGTGCTGCGTCTGTTCGTGAGACATTTTACTCTATTACCTCCGTCACGACTCCCGCGCCTACGGTGTGCCCGCCTTCTCTTA
>CAZPYQ010000056.1:0-8849 GCA_964590585.1 uncultured Planctomycetia bacterium
CAATATAATATATACTTAATAGTGACATAAGTTCGGACGTGAGTTTTGGTTGGAGGTATGAGGAGCCTCCAGCCGATTATTTTGGCCACATATTAAAGAGTTTTAATTAAAAGATACCATATCAAGATGAGGAATACGACGTGAGCTCTTGGAATGTATCTTATGTAATTGGGGGTAAGCCACTGAAAGTGGTCACATCCGTGATCACGGCGGTGGCTTTTCTTTTTAATACGATATCCTATGATGTTGCCTGGGCTATTACCGGCGATTCAGGGCTTCCTCACGTCGGCCTTGAAGAGCCGGGTAGCCCGGGCGTTATTAAAGAATTGAATCCAAACGCCTTCAGCCTTCCGCCGTATCTGGGCCAGATAAAGGACAGATGGTTATCTACCCCCGGACTGGCTCGGGCGGAATTACCGCAAAAAGTGGTGATTCATATCCAGGACGCCCACTGCAACTACATGGCCCAGCATAAGATAACCGATATACTGGAATATATACACAATAAGTACGGCACGAGCGTCATAAACCTGGAAGGCGGCGCGAAAGACTATGACCTCTCCATCTTCACCTCCATACAGGACAGGATTATAAGACAGAAGGTGGCGGACAACTTCGTCAGGGAGGGCCTCATAAACGGCGCCGAATACTACGCCATAAATAACCCCGAGAAAGTCACCCTCTGGGGCATAGAGGATACCGCTTTATATCTCGAAAACCTTAGCGTCTACAGGGATTCGCTTAAACACAAGGAAGAGGTCGATGGGCACTTAAAGGCCCTGGACCATATACTTAATAACCTTAAAGCCCGCATATATTCCGAGGAACTTCTGGGCCTCGATACGAAATACTCCCACTATAAGGCCAACAGGATCGAGTTTAAGGAATATGTCTCCTACCTGATCCAGAAGGCCAGGCAGAAACTCATAGAGATACAGTCCTTCGCCAATATATATCTTTTGAGCCAGACATTGGAGCAGGAGAGTAAGGTCGACTTCAGGCGCGCCAATATAGAAAGGGACGAGATAATATCGCGCCTGCAGAAGACGCTCTCCAAAAACGAGATAAATGAACTTGTGGTGAAGACGTTCGACTTCAAGACAGAAAAGATCCCGCAGGAGGAGTTCTACTCTTACCTCGTGAGGAAAGCCAGATCCATAGGGCTGGAACTCAAGGATTTCCCGGCGCTTAATACTTACATTGTGTATATCTCCACATACGGCGCCATAGATAAATCCAAGATAATGGAGGAGATGACCGCCCTTGAGGATACGATAAAGGAGTCGTTGTACACCGATAACGTCCAGCGTGAACTGGATACGTTCTCGAAGAACCTCGTGCTCACCAAGAATATCTTCAGTATCTCCATAACTAAGGAGGATTATAAATACTACCTGGCGCATGAAGACGCCTTCGACATGAGGAACTTCACCTCGTTCATCGCGAAATACGCGCCGCGCTACAACATAACCGCGACTCTCGATAAGAATATAACTAACCTGGATATCTACCGGCAGAACCTCGCTAAGTTCTACGAATGCTCCCTTAAGAGGGACGATGTGTTCTTAAAAAATATGAGGTTTACGCCGAACGCCGTACGCAGTACGCAGTACGAACCACGAGTCGCCATCATGATGACAGGCGGGTTCCACACCGATAACCTCTGCGAACTGTTCAAAAAAAATAATATCTCCTACGTCTCTATAATGCCCAACTTCAAGACCCAGGACGGCTACGAATGCCCTTACTTTCAGCTCTTAGCTGGGGAACTGACGAGCATCCAGAAGCGCTTATATTCGGTCGTGACCGCGGCGAAGGCAAGTCCGGTAACGTCAGCCCTCGCGATAGCCGACATAATGACGTCCTTAGGACGCGAGGTATGGCCCGAAGAGGAGGTCGACCTCTGGAGCCTGGCCGCCTATATATGGGAGAATACGGAGCGAGGTATAACTATAAATATAGAAGGAGACGGTTTTGAACGATTGACCTTCAGGGCGCGGAATCAAACAGAGGAACGCGTTATATCTCCGCAGGCGTTGTTGGAAGCAGCTACCGGCGGGACGCCGGCAGGCATAAGTCTGGCGCAGGCCCAGGTCCAGGCAACTCTACCCCGCGCCTCATCCCTCGGTGAACCGACACTGGCAGGACTCGGCCCTGAAGCAAGGCCGCGGGCCTCGTCGGCTGGAAAAGAGGAGTTTACCGCAGCCAGGCGCATAGGCCGGGAGAGGGAAAGGAGTGTCGCGGATATCGTCATGCCGCCTCTCATAATCGGGATAACGGCAGGTATCATATGGTGGGCTGGCGGACACGAGATAGTAGACTTCGTCCAAAACATGATAAAAGGCTTCAGGACGCTCAATGATTCCTTAGGCGCCACCGCGCCGATAGGCATGGTGGGGCTTGCATCAATTTATCTTGCGACATTGACGCGTCCAGCTGTCGAACAAAAGATAGCCCCGACCGAAGTGAATAAAGCGTCACGCGCCTCGTCGGCGGGGGCGCTGGTGGTGCAGGATATTATTGACGGGAAACGACTTCCCGGGTCCTTAAGAAACTTTGCCAGGGAAATAGCGTTTGGAGTAGAAGAAACAGTGGTATTTAAAGAAGAGATAAGCGGTATAACGGCGAGGATCGAAGAGATAACAGAAGAATTAGAAGACATAGCGAGGAAAATAGAGGATACGAAGACTGCGGAAGAAAAGAGCGAACTTGAGGATAGAAAAGAAACGCTCGTGGCAGAAGCAAGGGGGGTAGAAGACGCCCTCTATGGCTTTTTCGAAAAGAAGATGAGGTCCCAGGAATTGAGCCCTGTGGGCGCCGCGATGATCTTTATTGAATTTTTAAATATGGGAAGTTTTAAGAGGATGATAGAAGTTTATGATTTATATACCCATGAGAGATTCAGGAATAATACAATTATCCGCGAGTATTATCTAGTCGCGCTCAACAAAGTGGGCAGGATACAGGATGTCGAGCAAATAATAGTGGCGATGAGTCCGGAGGAGTGGAACAGCATAAAGAACGGCGAGATCTATGGAGCCCTCGGAAGAAGTTATAAAAATAGGTACATAGCTGCCGACGATTTATTGAAGATACTAGATAAACCGGAGTCCGAGAGAGAGGAGGGAGAGTTAGAAAAGAGAATAACGAAATATAGAGAAGTTTTTGGTATTCCCGAAGACGTTACCGTAGAACGGGATGACATAAGAAAGAACCGAAAAAAGTATTTGGGAAGATCCTATAAGGCCTATCTTGACGGGTTCCTGCTCGACTTCGAATATTACCCCGGCATAAATGCGGCCTATGCCCTATTCTGGATCGCCGACATATTAGAAGAGGAAGGAAATATTGAGGGTGCTGGCAAAAAACGTCAGGAGGGTAAAGAAATGGCGCGGCTCGTGTTCTCCGCGACTAAAAGAGATAGCGGTGAGGAGGCAAAGGATTACTGGTGCCTAGTTACGATGCTGGAATCGGTTATCTTACAGGGCAATGTCGATATGGATATAGTAAAAGACGCACTTACGAGAGTGCTCAATAGCATTAATAGACCCGGTGACGCATGGAAGATAGATAGCACGTTAGAAAGCCTTGAGAGGGCACGGACTATCAAGGGCGTCGACCCTAATCAAATAGAATATGTAATCGCGCAGTTAGAAGAGAGAAGAAAAAAGTTAGGACTGGCGGAAGCGGCGCCTGTCGAGGAAGAAGGTGCCCAGGCCGTATTTTTGAGGAATTCATATCGATTATCAGGGCTCAATTCAGATTTCGTTGCCGGCGCAATTCAACATGGAGGCGATTTGAGGGATCAGGCTATCACGAAATTTGATATAAAAACGGCCCAAGAATTATTGGCTGTTATGGGGTTGACAGGGGTGGAAAATTTTGAAGAATTTGACAGTAGGATAAATGAATTACTGGCAAGGCGCCTTCGCACGCGCGACCTTCAGGATCTCCATGGCCCGTATCATACTATCTTTGACAATATGCAAAGAGGGCTTAATACACTTTGCGATGTCTATTTTTCCAGGGACTCAAGGACCAACATAATGCTTTCATTTATCCTCAGGATGGGTGATTGCCGGCAGCATGCCGCCATCAAACAACTGCTCTTCGAAGTCTGGAAAAGGGACAATATTAATAGGTATATGAGGTTAGCTTATGACGCGCTACATAGGGGAGATATGGATGGGTATAAAGATAATGTGGCGAAGATCGGAGGATTGGCCAGGATACAAATGCGTATCATGGATGTAAGGATTATAGGGGCAGTGGATATGAGCGAAGGTCTCTACAACTATAGGATAGAGAACGGGGAATTTGTGGCGCGCGATACCGATACTGAACCAATACCTATGGAGGAACATACCCTTACCGTATTGGCGCGCTATGATGATGATAATGAACTTGTCAGTATAGAGTTACGCGACTCATTTTATCGGGATTTCTGGGACAGGGGCGGGGTTTTCGGCGAGCCGGCCAGGGGGAAGAGAAGGCGCCTTAACCCGTATAACTTCGGGTCCCACGATGTGCCGGCAACCAGAAGGGCCCATCTCGTGATAACACGGGATAGGATTGACGAGATAACGCAAGAGGGATTCTGGGCAGGAGAGATCCCCGTTGTTGTAAAGGATGCGGCGGGGAAGGTCTTGCGGCATGAGATGCGGAAAATTTACCTTGTCCCGACAGATTATGCCAAGTACGATAGGCGGACCAAAGATAACACCAGGGCCACGGCAGTTTTGTTAGGCGGCCTTACAGTCGAACTGCCGGGAGACATCCGACGGCTTTTGACCGGAGACCGGTATGAGGTATTTCGCGCGCGATTAGCCGAATATGGCGAAGCGTTAGATGAATTTGACACCTTGAGGTATAGGGATACAGACGGCAGGTTGGTCGATGCTCAAAAAGCATTCAGGCTGGTTATGCTGGCTCTTACGGACGTGGTTGCCGCCAAACAGGAAGCGCAGGTTGACGAGGAGGTTGATCTAGGGCCGTTTGAGGCCCCAACCCTGGAAGGTAGAGAGGCGATCATCGGGGTAGTCCGGCGCCACCCGGAATTGGCCATACAGTTTCATGAGAGGTTCTATGAAGGACTAGCCGAAGACGGAATATATGTAAGCTCGACAAGCATGCCGGATCAATATAGAAGGTCAGTCTATATTGACTCGCGCCTCTTTAACCAGGCATTTAATGACGAGGCGGGGAATGGCGTCGATGCCGAAGAGTTGCTTGATATGCTGACCGAGGAAGGGCGCGTTCTCATGACCGAAAGATTCAAAGAGCCAGGCAAAAAAATAAAGTTGACACTCAGCCATATACGGCCCGACACGAGAGAGGCTTTCTATAGGTTGGCAAAAGGGCTGGCCGCAGACGAACCTTTACCGGGTGCAATCGATGATTTTATAAAATCAGGAGATACGGAGAAGGTTATCATAAATACGCTTCATATGCCATGGGAAGATCTAATCGCTGATGCGCAAAGATACGAAAATCCGAACGCGCAGGTTAATGAGTTGATCGTGCTTCAGGAAAAAGGGATAGTGCTCGGCGTCGCTCTCTTAAAAAATAAGACATTTTTTAAGCCCACCGATACGCCCGAAGAAAAATTGGAAAAACTGCTCGAATATCAACAGGGCGGCTGGAGCCTCGACAATGCCTGGGATCCTCTTGCGAAAGCATCTTTTGCCAAATTAAAAAGAGATGGAGAGTTTGCGAAAGACTGGGCATGTCTTAAATCGATTATAATCCACCTGGGGATACAGGATGAGCTTAAGGATATCATGGCAGCCGGGGAAAGGAAATATGAGAAGACTATAGGCGCCGTCGCGCCTGGGCCCGACTTTATAAATTTTGGATTAGGATTGGTTTTTAATAGAAGAGACGTGATGACGTACATCGATTTTCTCTATAGGGTCACGGCTTCTAATATGCAACGAAGCAGGGTCACGGGCGAACTAATCGACTACGCGAAACTGCCCACATCCGTAGTCTCGAGGTTCGGCACGGCGGCGCTTTCCATCGATATGGACAAGGCGAAAGAGATAACCGGCAAAGATAAGAAATCGGAGGCGCTTAGTGAAATATACGATAGATTGGAGGCGTTAACGTACAATGCGGGCGCGTCTCCGGAATTGCTGGAGCCCCTCGGGTTCAAAGTGAAGATATTATCCAGCGATTACGGCAGGGATGTCCTGGGCCAGGTGAGGGATAGTCCTGCCTTTGCCGATTGGGGACCTTATATCCACCTGCCCGAAGATATCAAAACCGGTCCTCACGCCTCGAGGGAATCGTCGGCTGGCACAATCACGCCCGCTGTGCTTGCCTTGCAGACCGAACGCGTCGAATCTATTTTTGACGGAAATACAGATTACTTAATGAGAGATATCGAAGAAGGGCGCGTGGGGCATCAGGATTTAGAAAGAATTATCGCTGCAGCCCGCTCGGTGATTTTAGAAGACGGTATGACCTTAAGTGATAGAGGTCAAACTAACCTGTCAACATTAAACATATTCTTAGAAAGAATAGCCAATGATGCTAAGGTTCCCGCAGATAGTCGAGAACTGGCTTTAGCGGAGAGACTGTCTGTTATGATAGATAAGGCAAGCGCTAGATATATTTCTTTATATGCTGTCCATGTAACGAAGCATGATCCCCGCAAAACCGAAACCGAAAAGGTCATATTGACAACCATGCACGCCACATCTGGTTTATTTCCCAGAAATAAAGTGAATTTTGCTCTTAATAATGCTGTTGAGGTATTGGGAGATGAATTTCAAGGCGGAGATTTTAGGGACTGCGATTATGCGGTGGTAGTGCCGCTAAGGGATTTGATTATAGCTAACCCCGGAAGGTTTTTGGGGGGCAATGATGGCGATATCTTTTTTGCAGGCGATGTGGTACTTCCAAAGACGGCGCAGGTGTTTGAAAGAAGCGGCCAGGTTACGGCTCATGATCAGGCGAGAGAATGTATTCTTAAACAGGGGGCTGTGGTGTCCGATTTGAATAATGACGGTTATTGGGAAGGATATCATTATGATGGTCCTGGTGGTTCGACCGGCGTTAGACGCACACGGGATCAATTCGACTGGCCGTATTTAGGAAATTTAGGGTTATTTCATGGTTTTGCTTCATCCTCTAGTATGGAAGGCATGGAAAACTTTTTCAGGTCTGAGTTATTAGCTTTACCTTTCTATTACGAAGCGTTAAGAAGTATGTCCGAAGAGGGCAGGGAAGATCTTTCTTGGAAATTACAGACGATGGATAGGTTTGATCAAGTTATAGGTAGATATATGAATATCCCATATAAAGGAGAAGAAATCCATTTCTCCGGTTACACAGCCTTGTTGGTGCGATTACTATTATCTTATGTCGAAGAAGGACGTCTTATCTCGGACATGCTTTCCGACAAAGACTTTATAAGATCAATAATCATCCTTATCAGCGAAACAGCCCAATCCAGGGAAAGGAACGCCGTGCTGGAAAGCATTAAAGAATACTTGGCTATTTTGCAGAAAACCGAAACTCCAGGAGAAATAATAATATTAAGAGATGCGCAGGTCGCTGACCTAAGCGCATTATCAGGTAAAGAACTGAAGATAGACGAGCAACGCGGTATGGTAGTTCAATTTAGAGAGGCTAGTGAGTATGAACAGACAATGGGTCTTGGAGAATTAGCATTGGAATATCCCGCAGGGTCCGGTCCGGGTTGTTTTGTCAAATACGATTTATCGTCGCAACACATCGTCGTTTCTTTCTTAAACCCTTATTTTGCCAGGGTGGCCAGAGACGAGGTAGCCAAAACATTAGGCATAAAACCTTCTGTTATCAGGATGAAAAATTTACTAGGGACATTTGGTTTAGAGGAAGTCGCCTCGTCGACCGAGGCGCAGGGATCAGGCATTCGCGCCTCATCAGCCGGCGCGGCGGTGGCGCCGGTTGCCATTACAGCAAGATCGATCAATGAAAGATTCTTAACGTCTTTCACGCCGATAGTGAGCACGTTCAGACAGAATACGCTTAACGTCTTCTTCGTGCCGAGATCTACGATTCATGGTGGCGATAACGCATTGGCCGAAAAGGCGAGGCTGGCGAGAGATGTGTTTAGCCGGGAATATGGCAAAGAGACGAGCCTCCAATATTATACGCCTGGTGAAGATTTTGAAGACGAGCTCGATAGGGCTATACAAGATGCCCTGAGAGATGCTGAGGCGGCCAAGGCCGACAAGGTGAGAGGATTTACTTTGTGGCCGAAAGTATTTATATATTGTACAACTAAAGCCGATCTCGACCGTGCTCAACGTTACGTAAGAGACAAAGGTTATGGCGACATGGTCATCGTATGCAATGACGTATCGGCTGAACCCAGGGGGATAGTTGAATTGACAAAGGTGTTAGAACTTGGTACGGCGCTCATGGATGATATGAGGATGAGGATAGACGGTAAGGTCCAGGCCGATGACCCGACATTAATGGAAAATAGGCGTAAAATCATCGCGCTTTTAAAAGGTAACGATATGCTCGATCCTGAAACCGCAAAGAAGATAGAAGAGGCCACGCCCGAAGCGTATGACGAGTTCTTCAAAAAAGTCTGGGAAGGCGTATACGCTATCTTGCTCACAAAGATAAATTTTGAAATCTTAAGGGATTGGAAAGAGGCGGAGGACCTGGTGAGGACAGCACTCTAATAAGATCGAAATCGTCAGATTAAAAACGCTGGACACATTCCGTTTTAGGGATGCGTCCTTTTTTGCTTCCTATTTAGATAATTATTTGATATAATATCCAGCCATATGGGCGGGGGGTGGCTCAGCCCGGCTAGAGCACTTGCTTGGGGTGCAAGGGGTCGCCAG
>CAZPYQ010000057.1:0-8799 GCA_964590585.1 uncultured Planctomycetia bacterium
TATAATAACAGTGTTCGGCTGCGGAGGGGATAGGGACCGTCTGAAGAGGCCGCGCATGGGAAAGACGGCATGCGAACTGTCTTCCAGGGTCGTGATAACATCCGATAACCCGAGGAACGAAAGACCATCCGATATAATAAATGAGATACTGGCAGGCCTTAAGAAGATATACACGAATTATATCGTGGAAGAAGACAGGGCGAGGGCGATAAGGCGCGCCATAAAATTGGCCGGGCCCGGAGATATAGTCCTCATAGCGGGCAAGGGCCATGAGAGATATCAGATAATCAAAGACAAGGTCATACCGTTTGATGACAGGGAAGTAGTTAGGGGTTTATTAGAAGATGAAGGTTTCTGATATAATTAAGCGGACAGGGGGCAGGCTGATATCGGGGGATGCCGATATCGAAATTCCGCCGCACAGGTTTTCTACAGATTCGAGGTCTCTTAAAAAAGGAGACCTCTTCATAGCCATAAAGGGGCCTAAATTCGACGGCAACGATTTCGTTACCCGCGCCCTCAAGCAAGGCGCGATAGGGGCCATCATTTCGCGTCGTGCGTCATGTGTAATGCGTCATGCGCACAACGCAAAACGCAAGGCGCATGACAAATCACGCGTTATCATATTGGTTAAAGACACGACCCTCGCATACGGCGCGATCGCGCACCATTATCGCCTTCTGTTTAATATCCCCATCCTCGCCGTCACTGGTTCGAACGGCAAAACGACCACGAAGGAGATGTTGTCCCATATACTGTCGGGCAGGTTCAGGGTCCTGAAGAATGACGGTACCAGAAATAATCAAATAGGCGTGCCGGAGACTTTATTAAGATTGAAAAAGACAACCGACATAGCGGTATTGGAGTTCGGGATGAACCACCTGGGCGAGATAAGATACTTGAGCGGCATCGCCAAGCCTTCATTGGGCATTATAACTAATATCGGGCCGTCCCATCTTGAATCTTTGAGGAGCTTAGGAAACGTTTTTAGAGGCAAGAGGGAGCTTCTGGAGGCGCTGCCCAAGGGCGCCGGGGCGATCATTAACGGGGACGATGTCTTCCTTTCCAGGTTTCGCGCCGTATGTCTTAAGGTGACGACTTTCGGATTGAACAAACACAACTCTATCAGCGCCTCCGGCATAAGGTTCCGTAACGGCGTTTGGGATTTTATAGTTAACGATAAACACCCCTTCAGGCTGCGCATGCTGGGGCGCCATAATATATACAATGCGCTTGCTGCCATAGCCGCGGCGCGTAGTTTCGGGCTCGGGTTTTCTTACATGGCAAAGCGGCTCTTATCTTTCAGGGAGGCGAGCGGTAAGCGGCTCGCGGTGAAGGATATAGGCGGGGTAAAGTTCATAGATGATTCGTATAATTCCAATCCGCTCTCCTTAAGATGCGCGCTCGACGCGCTTCTGGAATACGAGACGGACGGCAGGAGGTTTCTCGTCTCCGGCGATATGCTCGAATTGGGCGCCCTCGCCAGGAGTTTTCATGAGGAGGCAGGCGAACTTATAGCCAGGTCTAAGATAGATTACCTTGTTACCATGGGGGACTTATCCGGCGCGACAAGGTCCGGCGCGCTTCGGTTGGGCATGGACAAGTCAATGGCAAAACAGTGTTCCAATCACGCGCAGGCCGCGAGCTTCTTAAAACGCCTGGCCAGGGCCCGCGATGTTATCCTGGTGAAGGGTTCCCGGACTATGGGGATGGAGAAGGTCATAGAAGAGTTTAAAGCTATGAGATAGCCGTCAGCTTTCAGCTGACAGCTGCTGAAAGCTGATAGCTGATAGCTGACGGTTAACAGGGGAGCAAGGATGCTATATTACATCTTCTATCCATTAAGGGAGTGGTGGTTCGGATTTAACGTATTCAGGTACATAACGTTCAGGGCTGTTATGGCGAGCGTGACCGCCTTTTTAATATCCCTCATACTGGGGCCTTTCGTCATAAAGTGGCTCCATTCCATGAAGTTCGGACAGAAGATACGGCGTGAGTACGTCGAGCCTCTCTATGAACATCATAAGCACAAAGAGGGGACTCCGACTATGGGAGGCGTTCTCATAATACTCGCGATAATCCTGCCGACGTTTCTTTGGGCCGATATATTCAATAAATATATTATACTCGGGCTCCTATCTATATTGTCTCTCGGCGCGCTGGGCTTTGCCGATGACTATATCAAGATATACAGGAAGCGGAACCTCGGCCTGAGGCCCATGCGTAAACTATTCTGGCAGCTCGTCATCGCGCTTCTCATAGCCCTTTACATCCATCTGTTCACGCCCATACCTCCGACCCTGTCGGTGCCTTTCTATAAGGATTTTGTCCTCAACATGGGCGCTCTCTATATCCTCTTCGCGATGCTGGTCATGGTAAGCTCCACTAACGCGGTGAACCTGACGGACGGCCTCGACGGGCTTGCTATAGGGTGCGCCATAATCGCGGCCCTTACCTACGCCATCTTAAGTTATATATCGGGACATGCCAATTTCAGTTCGTATCTTAATATATATCACCTTGTAGGAGGAGGCGAACTTACGGTATTGTGCGCCGCGATGATAGGGGCGGGGCTCGGGTTCCTCTGGTTCAATGCGCCTCCGGCGAATGTCTTCATGGGGGATACGGGGTCGCTGGCGCTAGGCGGCGGCATAGGAGTGGTGGCGCTCCTCATTAAAAAGGAGCTTCTCTTATTTCTTGTCGGAGGGATCTTCGTCGCGGAGGCGCTCTCGGTTATGCTACAGATAGTATCTTACAGGGCCTTCAAGAGCAGGATATTTTTGATGGCGCCCATCCACCACCATTTTCAGCTCCTGGGATGGCCGGAGACAAAGATAACGGTAAGGTTCTGGATAATCGCGATAGTGCTCGCGCTCCTCAGTTTATCGACATTGAAATTACAGTAGGAAAGAATGGATCTCAAGAATAAGAAAGTGACTGTGGCGGGCCTGGGTAACAGCGGGCTCTCTGCCGCCATGGCGCTTGATGATCTCGGGGCGTTCGTGAGGGTCACCGAAAAGGCGGATAACCCTGATATCAGGAATAATATAGAAAGGCTCGAACACAGGGATATCGGGATAGAGATCGGGGGCCATACAAAAAGTTTTATAGAGGATAGCGCCCTCTTGGTCTTGAGCCCCGGCGTCCCCGATGATTCGCCTCCCGTAGTATGGGCCGAAGCGCTCAAGATACCCATAATAAGCGAGATGGAACTGGGCTACAGGTTGTGCAGGGGCAGGATGATAGCCATAACCGGCACTAACGGAAAATCTACCGTCACGACCCTTGTAGGCAATATTCTCAAAGAGGCCGGCTTCAAAACGGTAGTATGCGGCAATATAGGCAACGCGCTATCGGGAGAAGTGGGCCGGATCACGAAGGACCATTGGGTGGCCCTTGAGGTAAGCTCCTTTCAGCTTGAGAGGGCCGCGGAGTTCCGTCCCGCGATATCAGTGATACTTAATATAACGGACGATCACCAGGACCGTTATCCCGGCTTCAAACGGTATTTTGATGAAAAGACGAAGATATTCAGGAACCAGGAAAAGGACGATATGCTTGTACTGAATTACGATGCGTTGAATCTGAGGGGCCTGAAGGAGGCCTTCAGGCCAAAGGCCGAGGTCCTTTTTTACAGCAGATTAGAGCCGGTTAACGGCGCATTCGTTAAAGATGGGAAGATATTTTGCGTAGCAAAAGGCGTTCAAAAGGAGATCTGCGGCGTAAACGATATAAAATTAAAAGGATCGCACAATCTCGAGAATGTCCTCGCCGCGGTTTTAGCCGCGACTCTCGCCGGCGCTAATGCGGATTCCGTACAGGACGCGATTAAAAAATTCGCGGGCCTTCCGCACAGATTTGAGACCGTGGCCGTCATTAACGGCGTGAAATTTGTTGACGATTCCAAGGGTACCACCGTAGATTCTACCATCAGGGCATTGGAATCCGGCAGAGAGAATAAGGTCGTGCTCATTGCCGGAGGCAGGGATAAAAACAGCGACTATACGGCCATAAGAGAGATGGTCAAGCGCAAGGTAAAGCATCTTGTCCTGATAGGGGAGGCGAAAGACAGGATAAAAAAGGCCGTCTCCGATCTCGCGCCTGCTTCCGAGGCGGGGACGATGGAGGAGGCGGTGGATATCTCCTTTAATCTCTCGCGCCGCGGCGAGATGGTCCTGCTCTCGCCCATGTGCTCAAGTTTCGATATGTTTCGGGATTACAGGCACCGCGGCGATGCCTTCAAAGCGGCGGTTATGAGGTTAACCCAAAAGTAAAAAGTTTTGATTTTTTACTTAGCATCAATATTCCATGAGAAATGTAAGCGCGTCGATATTCATCATAATTTCTGTCCTGATAGCCATAGGCGTTGTCATGATATATTCGGCGAGCGCCATATACGGCTATGAAAAGATGGGCGATAGCCTATATTTTATTAAGAGGCACGTTATATATGTATCCATAGGCTACGCGGTGATGTTCGGCCTCATGCTGATGGATACGAACCTTTTAAGGAGATATTCGAAGCATATAGTGATATTTTCAGCCGCTCTTTTGGCGCTTGTTTTGGTGCCCGGCCTTGGCAAATCTATAAGCGGAGCGAGAAGATGGTTCAGCTTAGGGCCGGTCACGTTTCAGCCGTCAGAATTGGCGAAGATAGCGCTCATAATATACATTGCTGACCTTGCCGCAAGAAAAGCGGACAACATAAGGAGTTTCATGCATAGTTATCTTCCCGCCCTCGTCGTCATGGGAGGTTGCGTTGGGCTGGTCCTCATGGAGCCTGATCTTGGAACGGCCATAGACATGGCTGCGATAGTGCTTCTCATGCTTTTCGTATCCGGCGTCAGGGTTTCGTATATAGCGCTTACCTTCCTGGCGAGCCTTCCCGTTCTATATATGCTGCTCTTTAGCGTGTCGTACAGAAGGAAACGGCTTATGATATTCCTTAATCCCTGGGAGGACAGAAGGGGCGCCGGTTTCCAGATCATACAGTCGCTTATAGCGCTCGGATCAGGCGGCATATTCGGGGTGGGACTGGGGCAATCGAGGCAGAAGCTCTTTTATCTTCCGGAGGCGTATACGGATTTCATATTTTCCATAATAGGCGAGGAGCTCGGCCTTATCGGTACCCTGGCGATCGTCCTTCTCTTCGGCCTATTCGTCTGGCAGGGGATGCGGGTCTCGTTGAGCGCGCAGGATACGTTCGGCAGAGTCTTGAGCTTCGGCGTAGTCTCCATGATAGCTCTCGAGGCGATAATAAACATAGGCGTCACGAGTGGGGTCTTTCCGACGAAAGGATTGCCGCTTCCCCTGGTCAGTTACGGGGGCACGTCGCTGGTATTTCACATGATGGCGATAGGGCTGGTGCTGAATGTCGCGAAACGCTGCGAGGTGACAAGGTGACCAAGGTACTGATAGCGTGCGGGGCGAGCGGCGGGCATATATTTCCCGCGGTCGCGCTCGGCGCGAGCCTTAGAAAAAAGATTAAAGATATCGACATGCTCTTTGTGGGCAGCCGCAGGTACCTCGACAGGAAGATATTTTTAAGAGAAAAACTGAGGTTCAAGAGCCTCTCCTCGAACAAGCTTCCATACGGCTTTTCATTATCGCTTCCCATAGTGGGCATTAGATTCGTTTTCGATATCATGAAGTCAATCTACATAGTCTGGAGTTTCGCGCCTCATGTGATAGTGGGGTTCGGCGGATATGTCTCATTTCCGGTCCTCATAGTGGGGCGCATGATGGGTATCCCTACGGTCGTCCACGAGCAGAACGTGATCCCGGGAAGGGCAAATCTTATCCTCTTTTCTTTTGCGGATGTCATAGCGTTGAGTTTTGAAGAGACGGCCCGTTCCATGACGGAAGGCGCGCGGAAGAAGGTTGTCCTTACGGGCAATCCTATAAGGAAAGATATGTTGAAGGACGACAGGGAACTCGCTCTTAAGAAGTTCGGGTTCGACAGGGATAAGTTCACCATCCTGGCGATAGGCGGGAGCCAGGGCGCCCACAGGCTCAACAGGGTCTTCTCGGAATCCATCGTCTCGATGAAAGACGAGGTCAGGAAGCGTATCCAGGTGATACATATAGCCGGAGAGAAGGACCGCTTTGCCACCTCCGCCATGTACGATAATTCCGGCGTCTCCAACCATGTCTTCTCTTTCATAGACTCTATCGACGAAGCCTACAGCCTGGCGGACCTGGTCTTTACCAGGTCAGGAGCCGCGGCCTTGTTTGAACTGGCGTTCTACGCAAAGCCCATGGTGCTCGTGCCGTATCCATACGCGATGAGCCATCAGAGAGAGAATGCCCTCGTATTCTCCAAAAATGGCGCCGCGATATATAAGGAAGAGAAGGACCTGGACCCTAAAGAGCTATCTTTGTTTTTGATCGATCTCATGGGCGACCAGGAGACGCTCAAGAGGATGTCGGAGTCCAGCAGGAAGATGAGCAGGCCCGGCGCCGCGGATCTTCTGGCAGACGCCGTCATCGCCATCGAACGGAAGAGATGAAAAGACCATTCAAGGGGAAGAAGAGGATACATTTTATAGGTGTCGGCGGGATAGGGATGAGCGCCATAGCCAGGATCCTGGTCGAGATGGGATACAAGGTGAGCGGTTCCGACCTGGTGACGAACGATCTGACCGAAGGGCTCTCCGCCCTTGGCGCGGCCATCTCCCTGGGCCACAGCGTAGAGAATATCCCGAAAGGCGCCGAACTCGCAGTCTACTCCTCTTCCATAGATATAATGCTTAATCCGGAGGTTGTCAGGGCGAGGGAGTCCGGGATACGGATAATGCAAAGGGCCTCCGCCCTGGGAGAACTTCTGAATCCCAGAAAGGGCATAGCCGTTACGGGCACGCACGGCAAGACGACCACGACGTCGCTCATAGCGGTGATGCTGGACAGGCTGGGTTATCGTCCGACTGTCGCCATAGGAGGCGAGGTAGATTATTTTCGTTCCAACGCCAGGTTCGGCAAGGGCGACTGGATGGTGGCGGAGGCCGACGAGAGTGACGGCTCTTTCACCAGATTGAAGCCGTTCTATTCCGTGGTTACGAATATAGAGATTGAACATGTCGACTATTATAAAAGCATTGAAGATGTCATAGGCGGCTACACCGGATTTGTCTCGAACACCAAACCGGGCGGCATTTTCTTCTACAACAATGATGACGAGAACGTGCGGAAGGTCCTTAAGAGGTACAAAGGCGAGTCGAGGTCCTACGGTCTCGGGGAAGGAGCGCTCATATACCCGCTTGGCATCAAGATGGACCGCTTCAGGACTTCCTTTAGGTGCATATATAAAGGTAAGGATCTGGGTGAAGTGCGCCTTCGCATACCCGGCCGGCATAACGTCTCTAATTCGCTCGCCGCCATACTGGTTGGCCTGGAGATGGGGATAGATTTCGGCAGGATAAAAGAGGCGATAGGCTCTTTCCGGGGCGCCAGGAGGCGTTTTCAGGCCAGGTTCGCCTCCGACGGCATAATGCTCATAGACGACTATGCCCATCATCCCACGGAGATAGAGGCGGTCATAGAGGCGGCCAGGGCCTTCAGGCCCAGGAGGATCGTCGCGGTATTCCAGCCGCACAGGTATACGCGCACCAAGAGCCTTAAAAGAGAATTTGGGCTGTGTTTCAGAGGCGTCGATAAACTGGTGCTTACGGATATATATCCCGCAAGCGAACGGCCCATAAAAGGGGTCTCTATAAAGATGCTTTATGACGAGGTGAGGAAGATAGGCTGCCCCGCGGATGTGAGCGTGCTCGATAAGGGCGGCATACCGCTTCACATAATGAAGACCTCGCGGCGCGGCGACATTATACTGGTAATGGGGGCAGGCAGCATCAAGAAGGTTTCCGATGATCTGGCAAGGCTCTTTGAGATGCGCTCATCTTTTCGCGTGTTAAAAGGAAAGGTCTCTTTCTGCGAGCCTCTATCGCGCCATACCACGTTGGGAATAGGCGGGCCGGCGGATGTATGGGTTGAGCCAAGAGGTTACAGCGAGCTTAAAAAGGTCCTTGCGGTATGCCGGAAGAGGGGATGGAGCACCTGTGTGATAGGCAGGGGAAGCAACATATTGGCCCGCGACGAAGGGTGGAGGGGGGTAGTGATCTCTCTCACGTCGCCGGATTTCAAGAGGCTTAAAATAGACGGCGCGGATATCACCGTGGGCGCAGGGTATAATATAGGCGTCCTTATAAAAGAGGCGTGCCGCCGCGGCCTGGGCGGATTGGAGTCCCTCGTGGGCATACCTGGTACCGTGGGCGGGGCAATATTCATGAATGCGGGCGGTGCCGCGAATCCGGTATTCAATAATATAGGTAAACTTGTCACATCTCTGGAGGTCATGGATCGTAAAGGCCGCATAAGTAGGCTCGACCGGGATAAGATAGAGTTCGGTTACCGTTCCTCGGGCCTGGATAGATATATAATATTGAGCGCGCGTTTAAGGCTGGCAAAAGAGAATAAAAAGATTCTAGTCTCGCGCTCGTTCGATTTTTTGAGGCTCAAGCGGGCGAAACAGGTGCTTGACGCTCCGAGCGCCGGGTGTATATTCAAGAATCCGGCAGATTACAGGTTCACCGCGGGTCAGATGATAGACATGCTGGGGTTCAAAGGCAACCGCATAGGCGGCGCGCTCGTATCGCCGAAACATGCCAATTTTATCGTGAATACAGGAGGCGCCACTTCGAAGGACGTCTTTTGCATTATCGATTCGATAAATAAAAAGGTCATGTCGACCTATAAGATGCCGCTGGAACTGGAGGTGAGGGTCCTATGAGAGTGGGCGTGCTC
>CAZPYQ010000058.1:0-8516 GCA_964590585.1 uncultured Planctomycetia bacterium
ATAATAGATGGTCTATTCGTCAAGTCCGGCTGGTGGGATTGACGATCACGAGCATCTATTAATTAGCACCAGCATTTGAAAAACATACCCCTCTGCCATTTCTGGCAGAGGGGTTTTTATTAACCAACAACACTTTCCTTAACATAAATTTCGAAGATATTGTCCCGCAATCGTATATTGCCTATATATGATTTAGGGATCCAGGTTTTTATGCCGTTGTCAACCAGGATGGCTTTGTCGGTTTCGTGGAGGATCCTAACTTGCGCCCAGATATGCCTTTCCCTGGGGTACATGATGCTGCGCATGGTGAAAGGCAGGAGCATTTAGCGTCTCCTCTTAGAATAAATCCGATGCCCCTTATGGAAGCGGCGAGCCCTTTTTACGGTTATATAGGCCACTTTCAAGCTTTTAGCGATGGCCTTAAGAGGCACACCCAATATGGTCAATTCTTCTACCTTTTGGGATATTTTTTGATATAATGGGATTCGTAGGCTGGTCGGTATCTTAATGCGGACCAGCAGTTCGGATGCGGTTCGAATTGGTTGCACTCGCGTCCGCCAATTGATATATGGGGCGTCTTTGAGGTAATGACGGAAGGTACCTTCCGTCGAAAAACTTAGCCGGCGCTCTTTTAATATAAAGTTCGAACCGATTTTCTCGAGATATTCACGCTGCTGTATGGTGCCATCCCTGCCTGTATGGTGCCATCCCAAAAAGGGACACCCCGTAAGATGAGGGAGATTCTAGGGTGTCCCCAAATAGGATGGCACCAAGAAAGAAAATGGCACCAAGAAAATAGGATGGCACCAATAAGAAAAACAAAATTCGCCCCAGATTCCACAATTAAAAATTTTAGTATATTAATACATCTTATTATGATAAAATAATCCCCACTTTGCCGTATTTCCTTTATATGAAGGAGCCCCCAAGATGAAGAAAAAAATCCTTTTTGTCTCTGATTTTGACAAGACGCTTTCCGTGGGAGATGTCGGATATATCTTAAGCGCGAAACTGGGCGTGCCCGCTGAAGCGTTCGACAAGAAGATAGAAGAGATAAAGCGCAGGAATATAGCACAGTTGGGCGGAGAGCTCGCGCATCTGATAGTCCGGGACCCTGATTATGCCGGGAAGGTGACCAGGGAGCTTCTTTATGAAGCGGGAAAAGAGGTCAAGCTGAAAAAAGGGGTCGCGGAACTGATGAAGATCCTGGGCGAGGGGATAGACAATTGCCGTTTCAGCGCGTACATAGTATCCGCGGCGCCCAAAGAATGCGTCGAGAAGGCGGTGGACGGGATCCTGCCTGCCGGCAACATCTACGGCACGACCTTTATATATAAAAATAACATCGTCCAGGATATCGAGAGGACCAATGCCGGGCACGCGAAAGTGGCCACCCTCGACATGTTGAAGGAGAAAGAGGGGGTGCCCAGGGATGCCATAATATATGTAGGAGACGGTTCGAGCGATATCCATGTGATGCTGCATATCATGTCCTACAGCGGTTATACGATAACCGTTTCCCCTTCGCCTTACATGGGACACATCTGTAGAAGAAGCGTAATATCCGGCAATGTCCTGTCCCTTTTGGTGCCAATCCTGGAAGACATCCTGAAATACGACCATGAGAGGGTCAGGGCATATTTCGAGGGCAGGGGGCATCCGATCCTGGAATGGAACAGGACCGATACGGAGTGGTTGGATATCTCTTAAATGTCAAAAACGGACTTAGAGAGGAAAGGAGACATGAAGACAGGCAATTATCCCATATGCAAGCGGTATGAAGGAAACCCGATCCTGAAAGGCAAGGATTTCCCGCTGGAGGCCGATATTAAAAATGTCTTTAATTCCGGCATCGTGAAATACAACGGCAGCTATATAATGGTATGCCGGGTGGAGAATTCCGCGCTGTTCGACTATTTTTGGATAGCGGAAAGCCCGGATGGCTATCATTTCAAGCCGTGGCCAAAGCCGGTGGAGATGCCATATCACAATCCCAAATTCAAGAAGTACGCCGAATCCATGGTTTATGATCCCCGCGTGACAAAGATCGGGGACGCATACTACATGGTACATGCCGCGCACTCCGGCCACAGCTGCCGCCTGAGCCTCATGAAGACAGAGGACTTTAAGGATTTTCAATGGATGGGGTTTATCTCCGAAACGGATAACCGTAACGGCGTCCTCTTCCCGGAGAAGATAAACGGACTTTACGCGCGCCTTGACCGGCCCAATACCGGGGCCAATACGGGGGATATCTGGGTCTCTTATTCTCCGGATCTTATCTACTGGGGAAAGAGCGAATGCGTCTTCAGGAATTGGGAAGGGATCCGCTGGGCCTGGACAAAGGTCGGGCCGGGGGCCGTTCCCATCAAAACGCCCGAGGGGTGGCTGAATATTTTTCACGGAGTGCGCACCCAGTGCAAGGCGCACTTTGTTTATCAATTGGGTGTCTGTCTTTTGGATCTGAAAGATCCGGCAAAGGTCAAGGCCATGGCCGAAGAGGCGATCCTGATCCCCGAAGAGCAGTACGAACTTGTGGGGCAGACTCCAAGTGTCGTATTTACCTGCGGGGCCGTGGCGGAGGATAACGGCGAGATCAAACTTTATTACGGCGGAGCCGATACGGTCCAATGCGTGGCCACCACGAGCGTGGAGTGGCTCATCGAGGCATGTTATGCCGGAAAGAAATATCACGGCAATCGTTAATCCTATTCCGTAAAAATGAAAATGGAGGGAAAATAGTGCAAGAAGCCAATGATGCCAATGTAAAAAAACCTCTGCGTGACCGTCTTCCGGTCCTTACCAAGATGGCCTATGGCCTTGGCACGGCGGTCGATATGTGGGGTATCTGGTTATATCCAGCCGTCGCCTTCGCGGTATTTAACATATATCTGGGCATCGAGCCGTGGCTGGTGGGCCTGGCGCTTACATTGATAAGGATCTGGGACGCCATCGTCGATCCCCTGGTGGGGTGGCTCTCGGATAATCTGCGCTCCAGACACGGCCGCAGGCGCCCTTTTATTTTGATAGCCGGTATTTTAAGCGGACTGTGCCTGCCTATCCTATTTCTGGTGTCGCCTTCCTGGGTCAATATAAAGTTCCTCGGCGTGTCGGTCGTATTCTGGTACATGCTGGGGTCCACCATGTTCTATATACCCATAATCAGCGCCTTTACCGTGCCTTACTACAGCCTGGGCGCGGAGATGACGCCCGATTACGAAGAGCGCACCTCCATCATGTCTTATCGCAGCATGGCCCAGAAGGTCTCGGAATTGGGAAATTTTTATGCCTTGCGGTTCACCAACCTGGCCTGGTTCCTTGTCCCGGGAAGCGGGCAAAAGAACACCCTCCTGGGGATACAGGTCTACACCGCGATACTGGGCGTTGTAATGGCCATCTTTGCCATAATCATCTTTTTAAGGCTCAAGGAACGCTACTACGATAAAGTGGTGGTGAAGATAACCAAGAAGATATCCATCTTAAGCTCATTCGGCGAGACCCTTAAGTGTTATCCGTTTCGCCAGATGATGGTCATGGGCGGCGCCTTTACGCTGGGTACCAGCATGGTGGGTTCGCTCGGTTACTACGCCACGGTCTTTTACGTATCCGGCGGCGACAAGATAGTCGGGGACAATTGGCAGTTTTTCATGGGCGTGGCATTCATGATGGGCGGCCTCATAGGGGTGCCGCTCATGGCTTCTTTAGCGCACCGGATCGGCAAGCGGGAGGCGGCGGTAGGGGCCTGTCTCATAGGCATATGCGGTTACGCCGGTTCCTGGTTTTTGTATACGCCGGCGATCCAGTGGCTGCAGACGGTTTCATCGTTTTTGATGGGAATGGCCGCGGCCTCTCTCTGGATGCTCCATAGCGCCATCGGCGCGGATGTCCAGGACTACGATGAACTCACTACGGGGACGAGAAGAGAGGGCTCTTTTACCGCCTGCGGTTCCTATATCCTTAAACTGGGGAATTCATTGGGGTATTATTTTTCCGGCCTTATCCTGACATGGGCGGGTTTTACCTGGAAGCTTAAGGCGCAGGCGCCTGAGACCATATTTTGGATCCGCTTTAGCCTCGCTTCTCTGCCGGTCCTGGGGCTGATAGTGGCCATTATTTTTGTTTTGCGCGTGCCGCTCACGAAGCAGAAATCCGAAGAGATAAGAAGGAGCCTCGAAGCGCGCAGGGGCACGGTATAAATATTTTAAGGCAACAGAAAAGGGGCAGGCTCCTTTTTCCCGTAAGGCACGAGGGAAAGGCGCCTGTCCCTGATTTTCCTCAATCCATGGCCAAAGAACTGCGTTTCGGTACCAGCGGTTTACGCGACACGGTCGAGAACATGACCGACAGGGAATGCTATGTCAATGTAAGAGGTTTTATAGCGTATCTTGAAAGATCCGGAGAATTTAATAAAGGCGGCGCTGTCGCCCTCGGCGGGGATAGAAGGCCCAGCACATACAGGATAAAGAGGGCCGTCGCGGCCGCCATCTCCGACATGGGCGGCGTGGTGGACGACCAGGGCCAGGTCCCGAGCCCCGCCCTGGCCTGCTACGGAATGTCCAAAGGTATGGCCAGCATCATGGTTACAGGCAGCCACATACCTGCGGACAGGAACGGCATCAAGTTTACGAAGCGTTCAGGAGAGATATTAAAATCGGATGAGCCCGGCATCCTGGAAGATGTTAGGAAAGAGAGGGTGAAACTTCCGGCGGATTTCCGGGACGCCTCCGCGACCGGATACGATAATCTTCTTAAGGCCGAGACATATACCGGCGAGGCCGCCAGGTTATATATAAAAAGGTATACGGACGTATTCGACAGCGATTTCTTCCCCGAAGGGACGAAGATATTCCTCTACCAGCATTCCGCCGCCGGAAGGGATATAGTAAAAGAGATATTCGAAAACCTCGGCGCGGAGATCTTTTGCCCCGATATAAAGGTAGGGAGCGAGCCCTTAAGGAGCGACGAGTTCGTCGCCGTAGATACCGAAAGCGTTTCCGATAAGACCCTTGCCATCTTCAAAAAGGTCCTCTTTGATAACGATCTCGATATCGGCATCACTCTGGACGGCGATTCGGACAGGCCGCTTCTCGTCTACCGCGAGGGCGACGGGGTAAGGTATATTACCGGCGATATATTGGGGCTCGTTGCCGTATTGGGCCTTAAGGACCTTATGGTGGATGTAAACGCCGTCTGCATACCCGTAAGCGCCAACGACGCTATCGCGAAGGTCTGCGAAGAAAAGGGGATAGAGGTGACCTTGACCAGGATCGGCTCGCCCTACGTCATAGTCGCGATGAACGATTCCATAAGAAAACACCCCGGCGGATGGAACGTCTTTGCATGGGAATCGAACGGCGGTTTCCTGACAGGGACGGATCTTAAAATAGGCGGTAAGGTCCTAAAGGCGCTTCCCACGAGGGACGCGGCGCTTCCCTTATTAAGCGTCATACGCCTTATAGTAAAAAGCGCCGGGACGGCCTCTCTATTTATGAAGACCCTCCCCTCGAGGTTCACCTCTTCCGACAGGCAGGAAAATTTTCCAGCTCAATTGAGCGGCTCCATAATGGCTTATCTCACCCCGAAGGATCCGGCCGACGCGAAAGAACTGGAAAAGGTAAAAAAGAGGATAGAGGAGGTCTTCCTTAAAAGCGACGGCTTCGGAAAGGTCAAAGAGATAGATTATACCGACGGTGTAAGGATACTTTTCGATAACGGCGAGATATCGCATCTAAGGCCGTCCGGCAACGCGCCGGAATTCAGGAACTACGCCATCGCGGATTCGCAGGCCCGGGCCAAAGAGATGGTGCGGATAGGGTTAGAGAAGGTAGTACCTGCTCTGGCCGGGCTCGCTTCGCGCAGTCCGGGCGCAGGAGGAGATTAAATTTGCATATAAAGAGGCCTGAAAAAATGTCAGGGGAAAGATGCGCCATGCGGGTTACCCTGGCTATACTTGCGTTCACCGTTCTTTTTAGCTGCAATCTACATGCGGCGGACGCCGGGAAGGATATCCTTAAAGGCGCCCTGGAGCTTGCCCGGAAGGGCGATGACGACGGAGCGATAACGGAACTCACCGGCGCAATCGCGCTCAATCCTCTTTTTGCCGACGCATATTATAACCGCGGTTTCATGTATTATAGGCAGGGCAAGCTCAAGGAGGCCATATCCGATTTCAGCAAGGTTATAGAGATAGACGCGGCTTCCGTAGACGCGTATTACAATAGGGGCCTCGCCTATTATAAGAACGGGTCCTATGATGAGGCGATAGCTGATTACAACAAGGTCATGGAGATGAGCCCGGATACCCCAGACGCGTTGTATGGCCGCGGCCTCGCTTATTTCAAAAAGAATAAGATAAAAGAGGCCATAGCCGATTATGACAGGATAATAGAACTCAGGCCGGAATTTCCGCTCGCTTACAGCGCGCGCGCGATAGCGTATTTTTCGAAGAAGAATTATGTAAAGACCCTGGCGGATGTGAATAAGGCGGTGGCGCTGGGGTTCAGGTCGCGGCCGCTTAAGGAGGTCTCGTCCGAGGCGATGGTGGAGGCCGAGGCCGCTCTCGAGAAGAGCCAGCCGGCCGGATCGGCGAGGGACCCCGATAGGCATAAGGCCCGGAGGGCGAAGAGGCGCCTTACAAGGGCCATGATAAACGCGTTCTACGGTTTCCTGATAATCTGGCTCATTATCGTACTCGTATTGCTGAGGCGGGCGAGAATAAAAAAACGGGATGTTTAAGTAAAAAAAAGGAGGGAGATATGGGGCTCATAAAATGGTACGCCGATAAGATCCAAAAGGTAAAGGGGCTCGATACGCCGATTTTCGTAATGTTCGTGGCCCTCAAGGCGTTGGGCGGCATGGCCATCGGCATCATAATCGCCCCTTACGTCGGAAATATCGGCTGGTGGGTCCTCCTCGCGGCGTTCATACTGGCGATCCCTGTCATGATAAAAATATTTGCGAAATAGGACGCCTCCCGGATCATCCGGGTAGCTGTAATTTCGCGCAATCAAGGGCTTGATTCAATGTTGAACAGGATTACCGGAATTTTTACGAAATTGCTTGTGGTGTGGGTGCTGGGCATGGTGGCGGTGGGCTATTACCGCCCGTCGCTACTCACTATCTTCAAGCCGCACGTCGACTGGCTCTTCGCCTTCACGATGTTCGGGATAGGCGCGGTCCTCACCCTGAAGGACTTCGAGCCGGTATTCAAAAGGCCGCACACGGTCCTCCTGGGCACCCTGGCGCAGTTCGCCATAATGCCGCTCGCGGGGTTTTTAATCGCAAAGGGCCTTAAACTGCCTCCGGAACTTATGCTGGGCGTCATACTGGTGGGCGCCGTGCCCGGGGCGATGGCCTCGAACGTCATCTCGTATCTGGCCAGGGCGGACGTGGCGTATTCCGTCGCCTTGACGAGCGTCTCCACGTTCCTGGCGCCCGTACTCACGCCGGCCCTTACTTATATATTCGCCAATTCGTTCATAGCGATACCGTTTTGGCCGATGTTCTTAAGCATCATAAAGATGGTGATAGCGCCGCTCGCCCTGGGCATGGCGTTGAGGCGTCTCGTTAAGGACAGGATAGACGGTTTTATCGGGATCTTTCCGGCATTGTCCACGGTCTTCATCGCGTTTATCTGCGGCCTGGTCGTGGCGCTCAATAAAGAGTATCTGGCGGGCATTACGTTTTTGATCTTCCTGGCTGTCTTTCTGCACAATGCCTTCGGGCTCACGCTCGGCTACGGCGCAGGGAGGCTTTACGGATTTGACATAAAAAGGCGGCGCACGCTCGCATTCGAGGTCGGCATGCAGAATGCCGGGCTGGGGGCGGTGCTTGCCCTGAAACATTTCTCATACAGGACCGCTATCCCCAACGCGTTATTCGCCACGTGGTGCATAATAACCGCGTCTATACTTGCCGAGATATGGGCGAAGTGTCCTGCACAAAAAAAGACATGAGGAAGGCATTGCGTTACCTGATAAAAAGAAAAGTTATCCTCTCGGCCGTTTTTATGCTGTTGGCCGCGGCCGCCTACGGCGCGGTTAAAGGCCCCGTCACCGAGATATCCGGGGCGCGCCCGGAAGAAGCCCTTTACACCCCCATCATAATAGAGGCGAAGGTGCAGGGTAGCTTCAGGGACCCGCATGACCCCTGTGAGGTGGAACTTAACGCCCGCTTCACCGATCCCGAAGGCAAGGAGATAACGGCGCCCGGGTTTTACACAGGTTCCGGCGGGAAGTGGGAGGTGCGCTATAGCCCGCTTAAGACAGGGAGGTATTCATACTACCTTGAGCTCAAGACCGCCGGTTCGGCCGGCGCCTCCGGGTCCCGTTCCTTCGAGGTCACCGATAGCAGGAAGGACGGCTTCTTGAGGCGGAGTAATAATAACCGCCATTATCTCGTCTTCGATTCCGGGAGGCCCTTCTTCGGGCTCGGGCACAACGTCTGCTGGACCGCGGAGAACAGTGTGGCGGGTTTTAGCCGTTATTTCGCGAAACTCGCCCAGAACGGTTGCAACA
>CAZPYQ010000059.1:0-8500 GCA_964590585.1 uncultured Planctomycetia bacterium
TGGACGAATTTGTAGCCGTCCATAGTCGATGCAGCAGAAATCGCGACAGCCATATTGTTAAGCAATTAAGACGTGAAGCAAGAGGGGGCAGAAATCATGTCAGCCTGATACTAGGCGCAGCCCATTTCAAAATATTAGAGGACCTTGAGGCCGCAGGCGGTTTTAACGTAGTCTGTGGTACCGAGAATATCGACCCGCTTAGAGCGGTAGGGTCCGGGACTGAAGCGATTATATACAAGATATTCTCTGGGGAATATGTCGATGAGCCGACGCGTCATAAGGCCTATGTGTGTGATATCTTAGAGCATAAACTCAAGGGGATTGCCATGAGTTGCGGTCATGAGGATTCTGAGAAGGTCGTTGCAACGACAGGTCGGGTGATTGATCGGATGACCGAAGAGGAAGCATTGGAACTCATACGGCGAATGTCCGTGACCCTTTCCCAAAAGCGTTCGATAATCGACATTATCGACGGTTGGCTCGTTTCTCGTTGCACTTCGGACGAACTGGCCTTCTTCGGCGTCGATCCAGCCTCATCCTCCGGCCGCAAGTCGTCGAGTGGAAGAGAGATTGAGTTACAAGCACGGGCCTTGATTGAATGGGCGCAAAGAAGATACGCTGGTGACGCCGGAATAAAAGAGGATGATCCTGACTGGGGCAAAAATATCAATCCTGCTGTTTTCTGCAAAATAGGCGAGATTATAACGGAAGGAGGTATTCGGTCTCATAGTTTTGAGGACCTCAAGATCATATGGCTTATTACATCGACGGCCATATTCAATAAGATCGAAAGAGAGCGGCCGGGTCTTATATCTTCGTATCGCGACAGATTTGAAAAATTGATCGCGGCAGAGTTGTCGCTCATGGGTACGCCGGATGAACGCAAATATAAAGATGAATGCGCACCTTACATTGATGAGATAAAAAGAGGGGACGTTTTGCTCGGTGAGGCGGTCGCGCTGGTATTTAAAGAAGGCACGATAACGCAGTGGCGCGATGTGATGCGCGATCCTTCTTTTGTCCCGGAAAGGATCGGCAGCTATGACACATTTTTTAAATGGCGCGGCTGGTTTCAATATATATTAGCCATGTGCGATCCTGTCAAACTTTCGGCTATAATAAGAGAAATCAACCAGGTTCGGGAAGAGACAAAAGATATGTTGCTTGGAGAGTCTCGCGAATCATCGAGCGGAAAAAGCGTTTTGTCCGAGATAGATATAGAATGGCTTAGAAAAACGGTGGATGACCTGAAGGCGGCAGGCTATACGGATGAGTCGAAGATCGAACTTTTCGTATTAGTCTTTGCGAAAATCCGTGAGATATTGAAAGAATTCAAGATAAACTTGAAAGCGTTGGGAGACGAATTGGGCAGGGACTACGCGTCACAATACGGGCCCAGGATAGATTTTCTTTTATCGATTATAGAGGGTTATCTTTTGGGGCTGGAATCGCCAGAAGTGGGCCTTACCTTACCGGAAAAGTTGGCGCTTGTAAAAAAGGCCATTTCATATTTGGATGACGGGGAGTCCGGCTATGGTGAATCTGCCGAATCCGCGCACGAGGTGTTTGAAGAGTTTCTGGAGGGCTTGAGCAGGGACCTCACCGGCGTCATGTGGAAAGAGGGTTTATGCGCTATTCTCTTCAACCTGCAGACCTGTCAGCATACGACAGCCACACTCCTCGGGCACCTAAGGTCGTTGATATTTTTCGATACAAAAGGGGGTCTTATTGAGAACGCGAGCGGCGGGGATCAGCCGAGAGATGTTTTTTGGGAGGCGTATCATGAGTATGAAATGCGCAATGTGACAAGAGGAAGAATATCGTCATGCTCCATGACAAGAAACGATGAGCAGCAGGACATATATGATACCGCAATCCATTCCATGGATTATATTTTTACCGAGTTGCTTAAGAATGCGTTCGTGCATGAAGATACTTTTCTGGGTGTGGAGATAATCGACGAAGGCCATGCGGTAGCGGTCGCTTTCGAGGATAATGCCGGCGGATTTCCCGTATCCATGGATGAGGCCCTGGTATTGTTTACCCCGGGGTTCTCTTCGAAGGACACAAAAAATCCAGACGCGTTTGGAGGCCTTGGATTGGGGCTTTCAAAAGCGCTTATACATATCAGGTTTTTGGGAGCGAAATTGGATGTCAGAAGGACCGATAATGGCTCTATTTTTACCGTTCGTTTTCCAAAAAGTAGATACATCACGCTGGAAGGACCGCTTCTCATCATAGATGGCGAACCTTTGGAGATCCCGGGTTTCACGAATTCTCCTTCTCGCGGCCCATCCGGCAAATCTGCCGCCGGCCGCGGATCATCGAGTGGCACGGTCATCGGGCTCACGCATCAGGAAGAGGCGCGCCTATCGGCGGAACATAAGGATGAGTCTAATTTACTGCGCGCGACTGCGCAGTATCTAAAGGGTAAGCCGGTCAATATGCGCGTGGACCTTGCGCCGATAGCGAAAGATGAAAATAGCGAGCAAATGGACCGTAACATGGCCACACTTGCGCTCGCGATAGCATGGCACAATACATTCGGGTTGGATGTTCGCTATATTCTAGAGGGGTCAGAGAGAGATATGGCGCTTGTGATATTGAAAGATAAACTGGCCAGGTTATCGGCGATACCCGGTATAAACGCGGATGAATTGCTGCGCCATATAGGCCCGCCTTATGAAGGAGAAGGCGTCATAGAGGTGTCGTTAAAAGATGTTGAATCGGTAAAGGCGATCGAATCCATGCCGGATAGCGCATATGTCGTGGCGCTAAAAGACGATAATCCAGGGGCGGGTACCGCCATACCGAATTACACAGCGGCTGCTGCCGTAGGTTTATCGTTGGCAGCGTTAAATATGGCCGGAGACGACATGGAGACCAAGGGTAAGGTTTTGAGCATAATGAGGCGGATATTCAAAAGATACGGCATTATAAGCGAATCCGGCAACTTCACAATGGATGAATTACAGATGATGGTCTCCGGTTCCGCGGATACGAGGATTTATTATGCCATCCTATACGCCCTGCCGCCCGTCGTAAAAGCGGCCATAGAAAGGCTTAAGGAATACCACGATAAGATACACCTTCTTCTGCAGTCCGCGTAACATCCCCGTAAAATTTAACTTCAACATTTCACAAAAACGCGTTATAATCTAGGAAAATAATAAGAAGGAGGCATCATGAACAGGACACTTTTTATCGTAACCATTTTGGCGGCGGCTATTTCCTGCGCGCATGCGGACGAGGCACAAGCGGCGAGGAAGGATTTCGAGCTTAAGGATGCCGGCCCTCTGGCGATGACGGGCATTGTCACGGGCGTTGTGCCGTCCGACCTGACCCGGCCAAGGGCGGAGCTCGTAATATGCGATGAAGGTGGCGAAGAGGTCGGGTTCTCTGTCAAAACGACGGCTGTTATCTATGACGGCAATTTCGGCCGGCTCATGAGCCTGACCGAGATTGAGGCCGGCGATAAGATACAGGTCAATTACAGGATATATAAAAAAGGTATCTATGAAGCGACGGCCGTGAAACTTCTGCCGAAAAAGGAGGCGAAGAAGGCGCTGGAGAGCGTCCGGACAAAAAAGGTGATGCCGGTTGCCGAAGAAGCCGGGATAAAGTAGACCTGGCCGGTAAAAAATATATCAAGGAGACCATTCCGATGGATAAGTTGCATAGTGCCATAAGCCTTATAAGTTTCGCGTTGAACGTGGTAGGTTCGTTAATAGTCATCTTCGGCATAGGCGTCTCGCTTCTTGAATTTTTGAAAAAGGAGATTGCTGCCCGGGAGGATCCGGTTCAAATGAACGAAAAGATACGGATAAAACTCGGCAGTTATCTGGTCCTGGGCCTGGAGTTCTTCATCGCCGGCGACATAGTCAGGACGATAATCACACCCACATGGGAAAGCCTCGGCATGCTGGGCGCCATTGTTGTCATAAGGACTATATTGAGCTACTTCCTCACCAGGGACCTGAAGAAGATATAGGAGAGCGGCGAAAGTTAAAAATGAGAATTGTCCTTATCACTATCATTGCTGATTAGGAGGGTGCGGTGGCGACAGATATATTCTATTTTTCCGGGACAGGCAATACGCTTAAAACGGCGCGCGATATAGCGAATGAATTGGGAGGCGTAAAAATCATACCCATACCGGAGGCCGTATCGAGTAATGAAACCGCCTCGGGCGCCGACACGATAGGCATAATGTTCCCGGTATACATGTTCGGCATGCCGCTAATCGTGGCCGATTTCGTCAAAAAGTTAAAGGCGGGGAAGGGCGCCTACATCTTCGCGGTCGCCACATATGGCGGCCTCATGGGTTCCGCGATAAGGCAATGTAACGGCATCCTGAAAGCAAACGGCCTTAAATTGTCGGCCGGGTTCGGCGTCATAATGCCGGGAAATTATACCCCTTTGTACGAGGCGATACCTGAAGATAAACAGAAGGCGCGCTTCGTAAAAGAAGAGGCTAGGGCAAGAGATATAGCCGCCATTGTCAAAGAAAGGAAAGAGACGCCTTTAGAGACTAACAATTTTTTAGTTAACCTTTTGTTTTCCGGTCTTATATATAACCTCGGTTCCCGTTTTGTCCGCTCTGAGGCGAAAGGGTTCTGGACGAACGACAGGTGTGATTCATGCGGCACATGCGAGAAGGTGTGCCCGGTGTCCAATATAAAGATAGTAGACGGAAGACCGAGATGGCTCGATCATTGCGAGCAGTGTCTCGCGTGCCTCCAGTGGTGCCCGAAGGAGGCGATAGAATTCAGGAAGAGCACTATCGGCCGCAGGAGATACCGCAACCCCGATGTGAAGGTAGAGGATTTTATCCGGGATAAGTGGTAAGACAAGATGACCAGGACAGCTGCCGCGGTCGCGATCTTAATTCTGGCGCCCATTTATGCTTACGCCGCGCCTACCTACGGGACCGAAATGCCGGAGAAGGGTAGGATAAGCGAAGGGTATCAGTATAATGCCATATTCGACCACAGGCTGAACGCCTCCTATGGAAGGATGGTGAGCGTCCAGCACTTCTTCGATATCTCTTACGGAGTTTACGATTGGCTGTCGCTGGACGGTAAGGCGGGCGCGGGCGACCTCATACAGGAAGGCGGAGAGCACCCGAGGGTATATTACGGCTACGGTTTCGCCGGAGGGTACGGTTTAAGGCTCCTGGCGCTTAATGACCTCAAGAACAAGGTGAAGGTAGCCGTCGGGTTACACCACATAAGCGTCCATCCGGTGGACGGCTCGGTTGAAGGGGACAGGTACGAGTCGCTTCTCGATGAGTGGCAGTGTTCCATCATAAGCTCAAAGAGGATAGGGCGCTTCATTCCTTTCCTGGGGGGCAAGGCGTCGCGCTCCGACCTTGTCTATAAGGTGAATAAAATAGACAGGAAGAGGCGTCCGCCAAGGTATTGCCTGGGAGTGGTGGCGGGGTGCGAAGTAATACTTAATGAAGTTATGTCAGTAAGGGCAGAGGGTCATTTCATAGACGAGACGTCATTATCGGCAGGTGTTTATTATAAATTTTAAAAAAAGGAGTTCATATGAACGTAAAGGAGATAGCGTTAAAGGATCTGAATTATAAGGAGTTTATCGGAAAGAAAGTGAAGGAGATATCCTCGACTGTAGGCGACGGCCTCGCGGTTAACGCTTTATCGGGCGGCGTGGATTCGGCGGCGGTCACGATGCTGGGCTTCAAGGCGCTGGGCAAAAGACTGAAGACCTATTTCATAGACAGCGGCCTCATGAGGCAGGATGAGCCGGGGGCTGTCGTGGAGCTCTTCAAGGGGTTTGGTGTGCCTGTGGAACTGGTGGACGCCGGTAAAAAATTTTTCGACGCGCTTAAGGGTGTAACCGACCCGGAGAAGAAGAGGGAGGCCATAACGCATGTCTTCTACAAGGAAGTCTTTGGCAGGCTCGTGAAGGATAGCGGCGCGAAGTTTCTCTTACAGGGGACGAATTATACGGACGTGGAGGAGACCGTCGCCGGCGTAAAGAGGCAGCACAATATCCTCGCGCAACTCGGGATAGACACGGTGGAGCGGTATGGTTATACGGTCATTGAGCCGGTCATAGAACTAAGAAAGACCGGGATACGCGGCCTGGCAAAGGAACTCGGGCTGCCCGAAGGGACATACAGTCGCCCGCCGTTCCCCGGGCCCGCCCTGGCGGCAAGGGTAATAGGAGAGGTGACGCCTGAAAGGGTGGAGACCGTAAGACTGGCCACCAGGGTCGTTGAGGAGGAGCTTTGCCGCACGAACGCTTTTCAATATCTTGCCATCCTGCATGAGGACAGGGTCACCGGCATGAGGGGTGGAAAGAGGGATTTTGGCCTTCAGATAGAGGTCAGATGCTGGGATTCGACCGATGCCGTGACAGCGGCCCCGACTAAACTTGGTCATGATACCTTATCCAGGTTAGGCGAGAGGATAACCCAGGAGGTGCCGGGCGTGGTTAGCGTCACATACAACATAACCAGAAAACCGCCCTCAACCATAGAGGCCGTTTGACGATATGGCAAGAAACGGCCTTTTCGTTTTTTTCGTAGCCGCCGGACTTTTGACAGAGGCGGCGTTATTTGCCGCGCCCGCGGATTGGGAGGGGCACTACGAGAAAGGAATCGGTCACGCCGCTGAAGGAAGGTTCAGCGAGGCCAGGAAGGAGTTCACGCACGCCCTCGCTTCCGATCCTTACCTCGTGCACATATCCTCGTGCGCCCAGATCGCCGGAGACGCAGCGGCGGGAAAGATAAGCGAGGCCGCCGGCCGGGCCATATTCAGGGGGATAGAAGCCGGCAATAAAAACAAATGGGACGAGGCGATAGTCGAACTTGATAAGGCCGCCGGACTCGAGCCCGCGTACGCCGCCTTATTCAACGAGCGAGGCATTGCCTTCGCGTGCAGCGGCAGAAACGATAAGGCGATCTCTGACTTTACGAGGGCGATAGCGCTTAAGCCCAATTATGAATACGCCTACAGTAACCGCGCGTATTCGTACGCGCATTCGGGTTATAAGGGCAAGGCGCTGGCCGATTTTGACGAGGCGCTAAAGATAAACCCTTATTACGCGTTGGGGTTTTATAACCGCGGCGTCTTCTATAGCGAATATCTCGGCCTTAACGAACACGCCATAGGTGACTTCACGAGGGCGATAGAGGCGAACCATAGGTTCGAGGATGCCTATATAGACCGAGGTGTAGTGTATTATAAGATGGGCGAGTACGATAATGCCATTAAGGACTTCGATAGGGCGCTTGAGATTTCCCCTGAGAATTCACGGGCCCGCCAGAACAAGGATGCATGCGCAGAACACTCCTTTAGAGTCTACACGCGAGAGTGACAGATGAACCTTGTTAAGAATAAAAAAGTTAGATAGTCAGCCTTGACTTTCTTCCCTATATAGTGTATCTTTTTGTGGTTTATCAAAAAGGAGCTATATATGATGCCCTACGCAAGGCCCATTCAATACCGAGGCGCTATATTCATCAACCTGATAGTGGCGGCCGTTATGGTCGGGGTCGTCTTTGCCATGTTCCTACCGCAGATAATAGATGCGAACGTGAGGACATCCATGGATAGGGAGGAGGTCGTCGTCAGCAAGGTAAAATCCGGAATAGCCACCTTCTATGCCAGGAACTCAAAATATCCGAACCGTCTCGACACGGCATCTTTAGGCGATGTCTCGCCTGAAAACAGGTTCTTCACGGAGGTCTTGAAGAACGGTGTCGCGAACGGCTGGTTCAAGGTCTCCAATAACTACTACCGTCTTGCCCAGAATTCCAGCTACTATTTTTACAATAACAAAACAGGCGATTTCAGAGAGTATTAATCCTCAATCCTGCCATTAATCTCCTTGACAAACCTTTCCCCAATATAATATTATGTTTATATTATAACCAGGGAGAATCACATGCAGATAAGCGATATACGGAATGTCCTTGTGCTGGGACATTCGGGTTGCGGTAAAACATCTCTTGTCGAGGCCCTTGCCTTCAATGCGGGGTCTGTCCCGAAGATGGGGTCTGTTGACGACGGGACGAGCATCTCCGATTACAATGACGATGAGAAGGCGAGGAAATGTTCCATAAGCACTTCTTTGGTAAGCTTCACAAGCGGCGACAAGAGGATAAATCTCCTCGACACGCCGGGATATATAGATTTCATAGGCGAGACGATAGGGGGCTTGAGGGCCGTCGACAGCGTCCTCATAACGGTGAACGCCACGGCCTCGCTTGAGATAGGCACGGAACGCGCCTGGAAGATGTCCAGGGAGAAGGGCCTGCCGGTCGCCGTCTTCATCAACAAGATGGATAAAGAGCATGCCGATTACGAAAAGTGCGTCGAGGCGATAAAAAAGAAGTTCGGGATGAGCGCCGCGACCGTCACATACCCTGTGGGAAGGGAAGCCTCTTTTACCGGCGTGGTAGATTTAATGGTGACGGGGAATTTAAGTAAAATATCCGGCGACGACGAGAAGTCCGCCAGGTCGGCTT
>CAZPYQ010000060.1:0-7932 GCA_964590585.1 uncultured Planctomycetia bacterium
TCCAGCAGACCGTTTGTGTCAAAAAAGAGATACATCTTTGCGCCTTTAAAGAAAGAGGATGTCGCAGGCAGGTACACCCACTTCTCCTTCCCGGTCGTAGAGTCCTGTGTAGCTACAACAGGCTCGCCGTACTTATCCCTTATACCCGCTTTACCCTGCCCTTTTGATATATCGCCTGTCTCAACAGCCCTCTTAACGCGCTCGAAGGCCTTCGTCTCTTCGTCCAGGGCCTTCTGCATCTCAGCCTGGCTCTTGCCTATCGCTATAAGCGTATCGAGGCCTTCGGCATATAAGGGAACGGCGGATACCAGAAATAGGAATGACGACATAAACGCGACATTTTTCATGATTCGCCTCTTATTTCAGTTTGTAAATAGTATAATAGGTAATATCGCGAAATTCAAGCGCGTATTACTTTATCTCCATGGTGAGCAGGAATATGTCATCTTTGAAATCTTCGCTTTTAAACGCGCTCAATTCCTGAAGCAGTCCATGATTAAAGAGGTCTGGCTGCATGGCGTGATTCCGCCTTATGAAATCCTCGAGCCTCCCTATGCCGTACTCCTCGCGTTTCTTGTTCATGGTCTCTATGACGCCGTCGGTAAATAACACTACCTTATCCTTCCTGTCAAATCTTATTTCGTGCTGGTGTATGTTTTTATCGCCGATCGGGATGCCGAGCAAGGCGGCCTCCGAACGGAAAAAGATTATCTCGGACTCGCTCACCCTGTAGAGATACTGGGTGGGATGACCGTGATTTGAGTAGATGAACCGCATCTTTTCAAAATCAAGCATGCCGCAGAAGGCGCTCAAGTACATGTTCATGCCGTCAAAATCCTTTACTATGAAATCGTTCAGTTCATTAAGGAGCCGGCCCGGCTCCTTCCCGTCTTGCGCCAACTGTTCAAATTCCGCATGGAGCCTGTTGACCAATAGCGCCGCGGAAACGCCGTGGCCCGTAACGTCGCAGATGATGAAGATGAGCTTCTTCTTATCGATAAAGTGGACCCCCGCGTAATCTCCGCCGAGATAATAAGCCGGCAGATAGAGCGCGGCTATCTCCACTACATCTGTGGATATGGAACGCGGTATCAGCGTCTTGTGCACCTTCGTGGCCAGTTCGAGCTCGCGGCGCATCGTCTCGTTCTTCGCTTCGACCTCCTTCAGCAGGACGAAATTTTCCACTTCCCTGGCCATGTCCTTCCCTCTTATGACAAACGACATGAAGAACGCCGTAGCGATGAGAATAAAACCCTCGAAGTAGCTTTCGAAATCAAAACACATCTTGGAATTCTGCGGCAGGTATTCGGAGATGTAGAAGAAAGAGAAGCTGTAGGCGATGACGCTTAGGAGCGCTATCAGGGCTATTTCCACAGGCAGCCATGGTATCGTGAACGATACCAGGAAGAGCACAAAGGTATACACCGCCGAACTGAGGTCCGCATCCTCGTGGTATATGATAATGATCCTCGTTACCACCACCAGTAAGAGCACGGTAAAGAGATAGGCGTTCAGCTTGGCGTCTTTTAAGGTGCGCGTCTTCTGGTTGAAGAAGAGGATAACCGCCCCTCCGAGCAAGAGGAATATCGCGGCGGAGACCTCCTGGACCTTGAACTGCTGCGGGAATAAAACTATGCTGACGGCGCTCACGAAGATGTAGATGCCTATGGCCATAGCACAAAATAGCCTGACCCTTGACCTTATGAGCGAGGCCTGGACTTCCTTAAATTCGTTCTGATGCGCCTGCGGTATCTTTTTAAGGATATTGGCCATTATTCGTTAAACGCCATCGCTAAAAAATGCTTCAGCCTCCTGGCCCTGGTCGGATGACGCAGCTTCCTTAAGGCCTTCGCCTCTATCTGCCTGACGCGCTCCCTTGTAACCTTGAATATGCTGCCGACCTCTTCGAGCGTCCTCGGGTACCCGTCTCCTATGCCGAACCTTAAACGCAGGACCTTCTTCTCCCTCTCCGTCAGCGTCCCCAGGACGTCGTCCATCTGCTCTTTCAGCATCGTATAGGCGGTGGCATTGGCCGGCGACACGGCCCTTTTGTCTTCTATAAAATCACCGAAGTGCGTATCCCCTTCGTCTCCTATCGGCGTCTGCAGGCTGATCGGTTCCTGCGCTATTTTAAAGATGCTCCGCACCTTATCCACGGACATCCTCATCTCATGAGCTATCTCTTCGGGGGTGGGCTCTTTGCCGTTCTTCTGCACGAGCGACCTTGAGACCCTTATAAGTTTATTTATCGTCTCGGTCATGTGGACGGGTATTCTTATCGTCCTTGCCTGATCGGCTATGGAACGGGTTATCGCCTGCCTTATCCACCACGTCGCGTAAGTGGAGAATTTATAACCCTTTTTATATTCGAATTTTTCCACCGCTTTCATAAGCCCGATATTGCCTTCCTGTATAAGGTCTAGAAACGAAAGGCCCCTATTGGTATATCTCTTCGCTATGGATACGACGAGCCTTAAATTGGCCGCTACGAGCTCTTTCTTGGCCTTGTTATATTTTGCCTCCTTCGCCTTCATCACTTTATAGGAGGCCCTTACGGTATTTATCGGTTCGCCGAACCGTCTTTCTATCTTGCGACTCTTGTTTATAAGACCGGCTACCCTGCCTCTCGACTTATTGCGCTTGAGGCGGTTTATCTCGGCGCTTATCCTGTCCACATCTTCCAGGTTGTCTTTTATCTCGGCGAGCAGGCGCTCCACTATGGGCGTCGTCAGGTTCAGTTCGCCCAGGATATCGGCCATCACGTCGGCCCTTCTCACCTTTCTCAAGCGCCCTGCCAGCCTGGCGAGCTTCTTATCCAGGCGCGCGTCTTTCAATTTAACGTCTATCGTCAGGTACTCCTCGATATGTATCTCGCCTTTGAGTATCCTGTTAAGCATGGCGAGCGCCTCTTTCTTGGCGAACTTCGCCTTGAGGACGGCCTCCCTGAAGATAGCCTCCGCCGCCTTTATCTTCTCCGCGATAGTTATCTCTTCTTCCCTCGTAAGAAGCGGGATCTGGCCCATCTGCCTTAAATACATCTTGACGGGATCGTCCACCTGGGAGAGCTTAGGCGCGGCCTCCTTCTCTGCCGGTTGCTTCTTCTCCTCCGCCGCCTCCTCTTCCGCGCGTTCTTTCACCGCCGCCTCCTCGCTATCGACGAGCCTTATATTTTCGTCGCCCAGGATCGAGAGTATCTCGTCGATCTCTTCGGAAGATACTATGTCATCCGGCAGAAGGTTATTGACCTCCTCGAAGGTGAGGTGTCCCTTTTCTTTCCCGAGCGCTATCAGGTCGGTGAGTCCCTTGGGCCGCTTCTTCTTGGCCGCCTCCTTCTCCGGCGACGCGGCCTTAACCGGCACATGAGGCAGGAATACGGGTTTCTTCTTAAGGTGGCGTTTTTTGATGCGCGCGTGCCGCTTCTTGTGGCGCATGTGCCTTTTCTTCAGGCGCGCATGCCCCTTTTTCGCCTTAAGGCGCTTATTCTTAGAGATGGAGGCGGCCGGCCTCTTCGTGCGCCGTTTCTTTTTGGATATCCGCTTTTTCATATATTAATCCGGTTTTGGCCTGACCAGCCGGTTATATTTCTCGACGAGCTCCTTGACGGCCTTTTCGTCCCTGGATGCATGCGCGAGCTTGATGGCCTCCTGAAGTCCGGCCAGTTCCGTCTTTCTCTTATCCCTCTTTATCGTCTCCACGCAGTCGACAAATACCCTGTCCTTATCACTGATAATATCGTTCATGGCGCCTGCCTCGGATATTATGGACGTCGCCTCTTCGTTGTCCCGAAAACTATTCAAGAGCCTGCTCGCGGAGAAGTCCTTCGATTCCGGGTCATACTCAAAAAGGGCCCTCACTATCTCGACCATCGTCCGGCTGCCAAGCTCCTCGGCCTTGAGCACATCCTTGGTCCTCTTTATAAAATGCCTGTCTTCGAGCATAAGCGCAAGCAGCATCTTTTCCGCGCTCCTGATTGAACTGCCGCGGTTAGTGGCGGCAGGAAGGGCTTCCTTGGCCAGGAGGCGGGCCCTGTAATCCGGTTTAACCTTCTTTAATTCCGCCTTAAGCGAATCCTCGTCAACCGAAAGCGCCTCAGCGAGCTTCTTTACCAGCCCTGAACGAAGTATCGCGTTCTCTATCCTGGATATGGTAGGCAGCATCTCGGCGGCTATCTCGACCTTCCCGTGTATGTCCTTCGGATTGAACCTGATACTCAAGAGCTCCAGTTTGTAGTCAAAAAGGTTCTTCGCCTTTTTTATTACAGCGTTAAAATCTTCCAGCCCGAAGGTCCTTATATAACTGTCGGGGTCATACCCCTTTTTGAGGGTGGCCACGTAGACGCTTATTCCCTCGTTTATGAATATATCGAGGCTCCTTAATGAAGCCGCCTCGCCCGCCTCGTCCGGGTCGTAGACGACGACGCAGGTCCTTGCGAAACGCTTAAGGACCCTGGCCTGGTCCTGCGTAAGCGCCGTCCCTAAAGTCGCCGCGACATTTTTTACGCCCGCCAGGAAGGGTATCATAAAATCAAGGTACCCTTCTACCATTATTACGTATCGCTTCTTTATAACTTCGTCCTTCGAAAAATTTAACCCATAGAGGTTTTTGCCCTTTGAATAAACGAGCGTCTCGGGCGAGTTCACGTATTTCGGCAATCCCGAATCGAGGACGCGGCCCCCGAACCCCAATATCCTGCCTCTAAGATCGAAGATCGGGAATATGACCCTCTCCCTGAACCTGTCGTAATGGCCGCCCTTATTATTTGCAATCACGAGGCCGGCCTTCTCGATGAGCTCTACGGAATACCCCTTACCGGTAAGATGGTTAAGAAGGCTATCCCATCCCATAGGCGCCAGGCCCAGGCGGAACAATTTCATCGCCTCTTCCGTTATGCCTCTGGACCTTAAATACTCCTTTGCGCCCTGGTTTCGCGCCAGATGATTCTGATAGAAAACCGAGGCCGCGTTATTTATCTCGCATATCTGGCTGGCGACGGAGCCATAGGCCCTGTCCCTATCGGTAATCGACGGCATCCTGACCTTCGCCCGTTCCGCCAGAAGTTTCACCGCCTCCGGGAACTCCATGCGCTCGTGCCTCATCAGAAAACCGAAGGCGTTGCCACCTGCGCCGCAGCCGAAACAGTGGTATATCTGCTTGTCGGGATTGACGACAAAAGACGGCGTCTTCTCGTTATGAAAAGGGCATAAGCCTTTATAGTTCCTGCCGGCCTTCTTTAACTGCACGTACGCCGATATAATTTCGACTATATCGGTCTTCGCCTGTATCTCGTCTAATATTTGATCCGGTATCGGCATTCTATCTCTTCACCCTGATGAACCCAGAGCACGGTATGATCTTGAGTTGCTCCTTTTTCATAACCGAGTCTAACAACAAGTTGAGACCCAGAGTATCGCTGGCTATGTGGCTGGCTATGACAACATTGATATGTTCGGTCTTGGCTATCTTGTAATGCTCTTCGCTTAAATGCATGGCAATGATCGTACTCACGCCCGCCTGGGAGAGTCTCGCGAATACCTTCTTGGACCCTTCCGTCCCGCCGGTCATATCTACGAATATCTTCCCTGCCTTCGTCTTGGGCTCTCCTATCAGCATCCTGGGGCCTATATTATTCTTCATCGCATTCCTGTACTCAGGTATGGCTTTCAGGATCTCGACTACGCTCAAGAGGGTCTTCGGCTTCTTCATGTCGAAAAGCCGCTGCAGATACATCGTCACGTGGTTATCAGCGGGTGTATGGACGCACATGAAAGGCATATTCAAGAGCCTGGCTATATCTACGCTCCTTGAATGGTTCGCCGGCGAAACGGCCCTTTCCACTTCCGCCATCCTCTCTTTCATTAGGCTTTTTCCAACTTCAAGAGGTATGCCGAATTTCTTCAGGACGATCTGGTGTATGCGCATAACGTTATGGAAGCCCGCCCATGCCATGCCTTCCGGATGATGCGCCATCACAAGGTCGATACCGGCGCCTCTCTCGTTAAGGCGGTCCGCCGCGATAATCTCGGGCGCCTCCATGTCTATCCCAATTATGAGCGTCTTCACATCCAGATTAGGGTCGCCGTAAAGTATACGGGTGTCGGCATACGGATGCCTTAAATTTTCCTTATCGTAAAGCGCCCTGTCGCGCTTGCCCATTTTGTCATACTCCCGACGCCTTGCGCGCAGCTCTTCCAATATCTCGCTTCGGTTTCGCGGGTCGTTCTTCAACCCCTTTTTTATTATCAGGCTGTATAGGTCCTTCAATTTCATGGTATATCTCCTTTTTTTAGCGACAATAATCCACTTACGTTTTCAAAACGCTCTCTTTAAAGGAAAGGACTGTGTGTTCTCTATCCGGAGAGGGGTGGTGCCCTGAGGTTGGGCCTAAAACGCGCTATATTATTTTGGAGTACCATTATTTCCCCGCATGGACTTTGAGCGACTTCTCGCTCACCAAAACCGCCATGAGTTCTTCCATATTTACCGAAACGCCCTTTTTAAGCCATGACGGCATCATATTAAAACCTTTTACGTAGGCGGTAGGCCCGATCTTAAGGAAAAATATACCTGTCAATGACCTGTCTCGTATAGACCATTGCATATAAGGCAACGGCAGCATGATAAGGACGAGAAGGACAAGGCTGACCGCAAGAAACGATCTTGCAAGGCCGGCCAGGAGGCCCCCTATACTCTCTATGAGAGGGTGCCATTCTATCTTTACGACCTTATCCAGGATGGCCCTTAACACCCTGAATGAAATGGCAAATATGGCAGCCAGTCCGATAAAACTAAAGGAATTCGAGAGGACTAAAGGCAGGCCCGGTATAGTTCCGGATATTATCCGGCCTATTGCGGCATAATAATTCAGGGTAAAAAAGATGTTGAGATACACCCCTATTAGCGCGAAGAGCTCGCTCGTAAAGCCGGCTTTTAAAGATATGTAACTTGTTCGTATTAAAAGAATTATAGCTAAAATATCGACCCAATTTATCCGGCTTATTATCTCCATAAAAGTGACAAAAGTATATCATATAAATATGGCTTTGTCAACCCCTGCCCCCCTGGCTACTGGTCCTGACCCCTGGATCCTATAAAAAAAGGGGGCCCTTTCCTCCCAAAAAGGGTACCCCTTACCTTGGAACACGGGGGGCCCATGCCCCCCAACACCCTTAAGCGTGAGCCCGGCCCTTCAAGAACCTGGACTCGAAAAACGCCATGTCCCTGTTTATCACGGAACACAGCTTCTTGGCTTTATGATACATAAAAAACTTCACTACCTTTTTACCGAATACATTCCCGTTTCTTCGCGTCGTCAAATACGGCATGCCTCCTCCTCTTTTAATGTTGCGCCTCGGACTTCAAAAGCCTTACCTTGAAGGAATGCAGGAATGCTATGCTGTATACGTCTCGTCCGACGACAGCATAGAACATTCCTGCCACTTTGCAGATGAGCCTTTCCTCTCCAAGCTCATCGTTACGTTCCTTCAAGATATGAAAATGTCTTTTTGTCGGAGGGGAAACTTTCTTCTGGCCGCTCATCCATGCCTGAAACTCCTCTTCATCCTGCATGTGATGGATATCCTTTATAAAATAAAAATACCTCCGTTCCGTCTTGGCCGAGACGCCGCCCTTCTCGAACATCTCCGTCAGGAGGATATCCTTCTTCCTCGACTCTAACGATGTCAGGTTTTTGAAGAGGACTTCTCTCATGGAACACCTCATGTCAAACTTTTTAAAATATTTTAATTACTTCCGTTTAAAAAAAGACCTTCTTTCCTATCACAAACAAAGTATACATTAACCATTAAAGAGTGTCAAGGAGGTATAACCAACTTTTTGAAATATTAACATTAGTGGGCTATTCCCGAGTTGAGGTGACTGGTTATGGGTTTTAGGGTTGTTAGTTTTATTGTTTTTAGGATTTGGTGTATAATT
>CAZPYQ010000061.1:0-7762 GCA_964590585.1 uncultured Planctomycetia bacterium
GACAGATACAGACCGAGGGGAAGGTCTTCCAGGTCGCCCAGCGCGTGGGGATGGGAAAATAGCTTTTCGTTTAAATAGATAGAAACCAGAAACCAGTAACCAGAAACCGGTCTCTGGTTTCTGTACTCTGGTTTCTGGTTACTTCATTTTTTAATCATTCTATGACTCACTCCGATTTTGTCCACCTGCATGTCCACAGCCAGTACAGCCTTCTGGACGGCGCCTGTCTTCTCGAAGAGATAGTGAAGAAGTCCAGGGAACAGAAGATGCCCGCCTGCGCCATTACTGACCACGGTAACATGTTTGGCGCGATAGAATTTTACGACCTCGCGACCAAATACGGCGTAAAACCCATAATAGGGAGCGAGGTATACGTGGCCCCGGGAAGCAGGTTTGATAAGTCCTCGCATGGCATACAGGAAGCGTCGTTCCATCTGATACTCCTGGCCAAGGACGAACAGGGCTACAAAAACCTTATGCGGCTGGTAACCATAGGTTACCTCGAAGGTTTCTATTACAGGCCCCGTGTAGACAAGGAGGTCCTCGCTAAATATAATGACGGACTCATATGCCTCTCCGCCTGCCTTCAGGGCGAGATACCCCATTGCATAAAGACCGGCCAGATCGATCAGGCAAGACGCGTCGCGGATGAATACAGGCACATATTCGGAAAGGAGAACTTCTATCTGGAGCTGCAGGACAACTTGATCGACGAACAGGATAGGGTAAATAAAGAACTCATTAAAATGGCGAAGGACATGAATTTTGAACTCGTCGCCACAAACGACGTCCATTACATACTTAAAAACCATGCCAAGGCCCACGAGGCTCTTTTGTGTATACAGACCCAGACGACGCTAGACGATCCCAAGAGACTGAAGTTCCCGACGGACGAATTTTACTTCAAATCCAGGGTCGAGATGGCGAGGACCTTCGGCGAGGCAGCGCCCAAGGCGCTCTTAAACACCGTAGCCATCGCCGAAAAGTGCAATGTCGAGCTCGACTTCTCGACGCCGCACCTGCCCGAATACCATCCGCCTGACGGGAAGACGAAAGAGGGTTTTTTAAGGGAGCTCGTACAGGAAGGCCTGAAGAGGCGCTACGCGGATTTAGATAAAAATATCGTGGACAGGGTCGGGCACGAACTTAAAGTAATAGAATCGAGCGGTTATACCAGCTACTTCCTGATAGCGTGGGACTTCGTCCGATATGCCAGAGAGAAGGGCATACCCGTAGGGCCGGGTCGCGGCAGCGCGGCCGGCAGCGTGGTAAGCTACTCCCTCGGCATAACCAATATCGACCCCATAAAATACGATCTGCTCTTTGAAAGGTTCCTTAACCCGGAGAGGGTTTCGCTGCCGGATATAGACATAGACTTCTGCTATGAGCGCAGGGGCGAGGTTATAGATTACGTTGTCAATAAATATTCCAAGGATAATGTCGCGCAGATAATCACGTTCGGCACCATGATGGCGAAGGCGGTCATTCGCGATACCGGACGCGCCATGGGTATACCGTACAGCGACGTAGACAGGATAGCAAAGCTGGTGCCGAATGACCTCAACATAACGCTTAAAACCGCCCTGGAACAGGAGCCAGAGCTTAAGAACCTTTACAGGTCTGACCAGAGGATAACCGAACTCATCGACACGTCTATGGTCCTGGAGGGGCTGACGCGCCACGCCTCGACGCACGCCGCAGGTGTCGTGATAAGCGAGAAGCCGCTCGTCAACTACATGCCTCTGTACAGGACGCAGGACGACCAGGTCACCACCGGATACGCCATGACTTCTCTTGAGAAGATAGGGATGCTCAAGATGGACTTTCTGGGCTTAAGGACGCTCACCGTGATAAGCGAAGCGGTGAAGATAATAAAACGCACGAAGGATGTCGATCTGGATATCACGGCGATACCAATGGACGACAAGAGTACCTACCGCCTGCTTTCCAACGCCGAGTCCGTGGGCGTATTTCAGCTGGAGAGTCCGGGCATGAGGGACCTTTTGAAGAAATCCAGGCTCGAACGGTTCGAGGAGATAATAGCGCTGATAGCGTTATTCAGGCCCGGTCCGATCGGCAGCGGCATGCTGGATGATTTTATAAAACGAAAGCACAAAGAGGTGGAGATAAGGTACGACCACAAACTGCTTGAGCCCATACTCAAGGATACATACGGAATAATAATATTCCAGGAACAGGTCATGCAGATAACGAGCGTTCTCGCCCTCTTCACCCTTGCCCAGGCCGATAACTTGAGGCGCGCCATGGCCAAGAAGACCCCTGAGGTCATGTCCGAGATGCGGCTTCATTTCGTCGAGGGCGCCAACAGGAACGGCATCGATACGCGCACGGCCGACAAGATATTCAATCAGATAGAGTACTTCGCCGGGTACGGGTTCAATAAGAGCCACTCGGCCGCCTACGCGCTCATAAGTTACAGGACGGCGTATCTAAAGGCAAATTACCCCGTGGAATTCATGACGGCGCTTCTCACAAGCGAAAAGGACAACCTCGATAAGGTCGCCTTATATATCAGCGAGGCCCAAAGGATGGGGATAAAGATACTGCCCCCCGACATAAACGAAAGCTTCGCGAACTTTACCGTAGTGGGTAGCTCCATAAGGTTCGGGCTGGCTGCCATAAAAAACGTGGGGCAGGGCGCGATAGATTCGATAATATCCACGAGGACAAAAACCGTGAAGTTCAAGTCGCTCTATGATTTCGCGGAACGCGTCGACCCGCGGCTCGTTAACAGAAAGGTCATAGAAAGCCTCATAAAATGCGGCGCCATGGATTCGCTGGGGCTTCACAGGTCGCAGGCCTCAGCGATGATCGATAAGGCCCTCGAGGTCGCCGGCGGAATACAGAAGGACCGCCTGAACGGGCAGCTCTCGTTCTTCGATAAATTTGAAGACGAGGACAGCTTCAAAAAGACTTTTCAGGAGATACCGAACATACCGGAATGGCCCGAGAATCAGCTTCTTGCTTACGAAAAAGAGATTCTAGGTTTCTATATAACAAAGCACCCTCTTGCCCGATTCGAAAAACTCCTGGCCACGTATTCCACATGCAAGGTGACGGAGTTGGGGGGCTTGAAAGACGGCGACGAGGTCCTGATAGGCGGTATAATAAACAAGGCAAAGTTCACAGTCACGAGGCGGACGCAGGAGAAGATGGCGATAGCATCGCTGGAGGACTTGAGCGGTATGGTGGAGGTCCTCGTCTTCCCTTCGACCTTTTCCAAATACGGCGCCCTGGTAAAGCCCGACATCATAGTATTCATGAAGGGGAGGGTCAACATGAGAGAGGAGGAGCCGAAGATAGTGGTGGACGAGATCACGCCCCTCGACCAGGTGAAAGCCAGATATACGAAGGCGATCTCCATATCGCTGGTCACGACGGGTCTGGAGAAATCTTCTTTGGAGAACCTCAAGAAGATATTGACCCGTTATCCCGGCACCGTGCCGGTATATTTAAACTTCTTCACCCCCGAAGGTGAGCGTATCAGGATGGCGACGGCTAAAAATATAACCGTCGAACCGCATGACGGTCTTGTGCGGGACATAGAGAAGGCCTTCGGAAAGGATGTCGTGGGGTTCAGGATCTGATTTGACACGCACCCTTCTCGTGTGGTATTATAACTCATTGTAAAACATAAAGTTATGATTGATAAGAGGACTGAAGACAATATCAAGGACACTAAAAGTTTTCTCGAATCGTGGGGCAAATTCCATCAGACCTATATAAACCTCATATCAAAGGGAACTTTTACGAAAGACGACGAGGCCGTATTTTTTGACACAAAAATGATACTTTCAGAAAGGTACAGCGTCCTTACATCTTCGCTGGAATTTAAATACATGCCGTATAATCGGCTGAGCGATCCCGTATCGGAGATACTCGGCCTTGATAACATTTCCTGTATGTCCGAGAAGAGAATCAAAAAGATAGAGGACAGCTGGAATGATTCCTATATCTTCCTCAATAAGATACTGGAACGCCTTAAAAACCGCAGGAAGAGGCTCGAAAATTTCAGCGCCGTAGGAGTCAGGATAAAGAGATTTATGGAACGAATGCTTCCGCAAAAGAAGTAAGGTCCTTCGCTGCGCCTGAAACGCCCGCTAATCGCTCGCGTTTCATGGCTTGCTTAAGGATCGATTTTGCTTCGCAAAATTTAGGAGACAAAAATGACCAAGAGAGAACTGGTGATGAAGATATCCGATGAGTCCGGAATCAGGCAGTCCGACGTGAAAAAGGTGGTCCAGAAGTTTCTCGACCACATAATAGAGGCGCTCGTGAAAGGCGATACGCTGGAACTCAGAAATTTCGGCGTTTTCAAGGTGAAATCCCGCAAACCAAGGATCGGGAGAAACCCCAAAACAGGGGTCGCTGTCAATATACCCGCCAAGAAGAAGGTCATCTTCAAGGCCGGGATGGTCATGAAGAAGAAAGTCAGGTAGTCTATGCCAAAAGCCCTTAAGGGGATGAAAGATATAATACCACAGGATGCGGCGATGTGGCAGCGTTTCGAATCGGCTTCGCGAGGCATATTCCACACCTTCGGCTACCGGGAGATCCGGACGCCCATCCTTGAAGAGACGGCCTTATTTGTAAAATCCATAGGCGGCGAAACGGATATAGTGACGAAGGAAATGTTCTCGTTCAAGGACAGGGGCGAGCGCGATATATCGATGAGGCCCGAGGGGACGGCGCCTATCGCGAGGGCTTATCTTGAAGCCGGCTTTCACAATACGGAGATGTTCCAGAAGCTGTATTACATCGGGCCCATGTTCAGGGCGGAAAGGCCGCAGGCGGGGCGTATGAGGCAGTTTCACCAGATAGGCGCCGAGGCTATCGGCTCTTCGCACCCGGCGCTGGACGCAGAGGTGATTGCCCTCATGGCGAAGATACTGGATGGATGCGGTATAAAAGATTACCGGATCCGGGTTAACAGCCTAGGATGCGCCGAAGATAAGAAGCGCCTGTCTAAGGCCCTGAAAGATGACCTTTCCGGAAAGAAGGTCCTTCTCTGCGATGACTGCAAGACGAGGATAAAGGTAAACCCGCTAAGGGTCATGGATTGCAAGAAGGATTCATGCAGGGATGCCGTTAGGGGGGCATTCAGGGCCATAAAACTTTTGTGCGAGGGCTGCGTAAAACATTTTGATAGTGTTAAGGCGCGTCTTGATGATATCAAGGTATCTTATGTGACCGACCAATATATCGTGAGGGGGCTCGATTATTATACGGGCACCGTCTTCGAAGTATCGCATCCGGCCCTCGGCGCCCAGGATGCCCTGGGGGCAGGGGGGAGATACGATAACCTTATAAAAGATCTCGGCGGACCTGAGATAAGCGCGACCGGATTCGCGCTCGGGATGGAGCGGATGCTGATAGCGGCAGGCGGGGGGAAGTTTGGAGAAAAACCGGAGAATCGCCTCGCCGCCTATATCGCGACCATCGGCGTTGAGGCAGAGAGAAGAGGTTTCGAGATTGTTAACGCGTTAAGGGTTTCCGGTGTTAAGTGCGACATGGATTATGAAGGAAAATCATTAAAGGCCCAGATGCGGAGCGCCGATAAACTAGGGGCGCGTTTCGTCATAATAATCGGAGAGGACGAACTTGCCCGAGACGAAGTTACGCTTAGGGACATGGAATCGAAGGAGCAGGTGAGCGTCAAATTGCCGGATCTCGTAAAACTTATCAGGGGAAAAATATGCTGAGGACCCATACGTGCGGCGAGCTGAACGAAAAGGATATAGGTAAACGCGCCTCTCTCGCCGGCTGGGTCGGCTCAAGGCGCGACCACGGAAGCCTAATTTTCATCGACCTGCGTGACGGCTACGGTATAACACAGGTCGTCTTCAATCCGAAGGCCGATGCCGGGCTTCATAAAAAAGGGGAAGGACTGCGTCCGGAGTTTGTGGTCCGCATAGACGGCATGGTCGAGATGAGGCCCTCCGGCACGGAGAATAACAAAATACCGACCGGCCGGATAGAGGTTCTGGCGGAAAAGGTCGAGATCCTCAATAAGTCCCTGACACCTCCTTTCGAGGTGACGGACAGTTCTCTTATCACCGAGGAGTCGCGGCTTAAATACCGTTACCTTGACCTTAGGCGCCCTGTGATGCAGAGGAACCTGCGCTTGAGACATAAGGTATGCAAGCTGGCCAGAGATTATTTTGACGAGAGGAACTTTGTCGAGGTGGAGACGCCCGTGCTGACGAAGTCAACTCCGGAAGGGGCAAGGGATTATCTCGTTCCTTCGAGAGTGAACCCAGGCATGTTCTACGCGCTTCCCCAGTCCCCGCAGCTATTCAAACAGCTTCTCATGGTCTCGTCGTTCGACAGGTATTTTCAGATAGCGAAATGCTTCAGGGACGAGGATCTGCGGGCAGACAGGCAGCCAGAGTTCACGCAATTCGACATCGAGATGTCTTTCGTAGACGAGGAAGATATATATGACATATCCGAAGGGCTCATGAAGAAGCTTTTCAAGGGCGCCATAGGCGTTGATCTCGCGGTGCCTTTTCCGCGCCTCGCGTACAGGGAGGCGATGTCAAGGTTCGGTTGTGACAAGCCCGATATGCGCTTCGGCTTGGAGCTTGTTGAGATAACCGATATCGTAAAGGAATGCCGGTTCAAGATATTCAAGGAAGCCGTTAAGGCCCGCGGAAGGGTTATAGCCCTTAAGGCGGAAGGGTGCGGCGCATATTCGCGCGGCCAGGTAGACGAATTGGTCGAATACGTCAGGGGGTACGGGGCAAAGGGGCTGGCGAATTTTAAGGTTGAGGGGTCTTCGCTGGTTTCTCAGATAGACAAATTCTTTTCGAAAGAAGAGCTCGAGGCGATAAGGGATACCCTTCAAGCCCGCGACGGAGATATGATATTCATAGTAGCCGACTGCGGGAGGGTGGCCTATGACTCAATGGCGGCGTTGCGCCGCTTTATGGGTAAGCGGCTCAAACTGGTGGACGAGGACAAATTTACCTTCCTGTGGGTCACGGATTTCCCCCTTTTTAAATATAACGGCGAAGAGAAACGGTGGGAGTCGGAGCACCATCCTTTTACGTCATGCCATCCTGAAGATGTGCGATTACTGAAAGACGGCTCGGCCCTGGACAAGGTCAGGTCGAGATCTTACGATCTGGTCGTAAACGGAGCCGAGATAGGCTCGGGCAGTATAAGGATATATGACACCGCCTTGCAGGAGATGATATTCAAGACGATAGGAATAGGGGACGATGAGGCAAAGGCAAGATTCGGCTTCCTCCTGGACGCGTTCAAATACGGCGCTCCGCCTCACGGCGGGATCGCGTTCGGCCTGGACAGGCTCATGACGCTATTTACCGGCAGCGAATCCATCAGGGATGTGATAGCGTTTCCAAAGACGCAGAAGGCATATTGCCCTCTTACAAACGCGCCGGCGCCGGTTGGAAAGAAGCAGCTGGACGAGCTGAATATAAGGCTGAAATAATGGAAAGGGCCATAAAACTGAAGAATACCGCCGAGGCGAAGGCCCTGTTCGGGCCAAGCGATGAACACCTCGATATCGTCGAGGACGAGCTTGGCGTAAAGGTCGTTTTGAGGGAAGATGTCTTGAAGGTGACCGGCGATAAAGCCGCCGTGTCGCGCGCGGATAAATTGCTTAATGAGCTTCTCGTGATGATACGGGAAGGCACGGTTTTAAAAAAACACGAGCTCCTTTACGGCATAAAGGTCATCAAGGAGGAAGGCGGCCCGGATCTGCATAATATATACC
>CAZPYQ010000062.1:0-7602 GCA_964590585.1 uncultured Planctomycetia bacterium
CAGGCCGCCAGGGGCTCCCTATTGGACGTCACCAAGGCCGTCGCCAACGCCAACCTCAACTATCCGGCAGGCACCATAAAGGAGAGTTTTTACGAATATCTCATAAGGACCTTAGGCGAGTTTGAACGTGTCAGCGACATAGAGGAGATAGCCATAGGAGGAGAGGAGCAGGACCCGATGCTCGCGCGGGAAGCGGAGATGATGGAGGAGGAATACAGGCGGTCCCGAATCTCCAGAGATAAGCGGCTCATATATTTAAAAGATGTCGCCACCGTGACAGACAGTGTCAAAGAGAGGACGAGTTATTCCAGATACAACGGCATGGAAAACATCTCCGTCTCGATCCAGAAACAATCTCTCGGGAACACGGTCAAGATAATAGACAGGGTGAAGAAGAAGATCGGGGAGTTGAAGCAGGACCTTCCCAAAGATGTAAAGATAGCCATAGTGTATGACCAGTCCAAGTTCATAAAGGACTCCATTTCCGGAGTATGGAACGCCGCATGGCAGGGAGGGGTACTTGTCTTTTTCGTACTTCTCTACTTTTTGAGAAGCGCCGCGAGCGCGCTCGTGGTAACTCTTACGATACCCATATCCGTAATGGCCACGTTCGCGCTCATGTTTTTCGGCAACATATCCATAAACATGATGTCGCTGGGAGGATTGGCCTTTGGAGTCGGGAGCCTCGTGGACTGCGCCATCGTCGTGGTGGAGAATATCTTCAGGCACATGCAATCCGGCGAAAGCGAAAAAGAGGCCGCGGTGGCCGGGACGAACGAGGTCTTCATATCCGTCACGGGGTCCATCCTAACGACGGTCGTCGTATTTTTGCCGCTCATATTCGTGGTGGGCATCATAGGCCAGATATCGAAGGACTTCGCCCTTACGGTCACGTTCTCTCTTTTGGCCTCGCTCATGGCGGCCATGACCATAATACCGCTTTTGGCCTCCAGGTTCATAAGGCTCAACAAAAACGTCACCATAGAAAATGAGGAGGACATAGAGGCGATAGACAGGGCCGTGGCCGCGTCGCGCGTGAGAAAGTTCTATTCCGGGATGCTCGAAAAGTTCATAAATAAAAAGGGCAAATACCTCTCGCTCACCTTTTTCATATTCCTTTTAAGCATGATGCTTTTCGTGTTTACGGACAAGGAGCTCATGCCGAAAGTCGACCAGGGGCAATTTACGGTCAAGATAGATATGCCGGCCGGGACCAAACTGGATGTCACAAACCGCCTTTCGGAGAGGATAGAAAGGTACATCATGAAGATCCCGGAGGTCGAAACCATAAACGCGACTGTGGGGTCCACCAAGGAGGCGACGACGCGGCACGTAACGGAAAGATTGAGCCAGAACCAGGCGGAGATAGCGGTCAGTTTAAAGAAGAAGAGGCGCCTCACGAGTTCCGATGTCGTCCAGGGCATAAAGAATACCCTTGCGTCGGCGGACCTTGAGGGGGCCAGGATAGAATATATATTACAGGAGAACGTCCTGACGACAGGCCTCGGCGCCACGGCGCCCGTAACGATAGAGATAAAGGGAAGCAGGATGGAGGCCTTAGAAAACCTCATGCGCGAGATCCAGACGGGCCTCGGCGATATAAGAGGCGTCTACGGCATAAAGAGTAGCCTTGCCGACCCTTCGCCCGAGACGAGGATAAACATAGATAAGGACAAGGCCTCGCTTTACGGCCTCTCCGTCGTCGACATAGCCCAGACGGCGCAGATAGCGTTAAAGGGGTACATCTCTACCAAGTTCAAGGAGAAGGGGCAGGAGTTTGACGTCCGGGTCAGGTTAAGGGACCAGGATAGATTGGATTTTGACAAACTGTCGAGGATACAGCTTCGTTCTCCGATAGGGATAAGCGTGCCGCTTTCAAGCGTTGCGAGTTTTCAAAAAGGGCGCGGCCCCAGCGAGATAAGAAGGTTCAATCAGCAGAGGACCATATCCGTCTACGCCAATATCTACAAACGGCCGCTTAAAGACGTCACCTCGGATGTAGATAAGCTGATAAAGAAGATGGACGTCCCCAAAGATTATATAGTGAAAATCGCCGGGGAATCCGAGGAGATGAAGGCCTCTTTCGACAGCATGCGCATGGCTATAATAGCGGCATTTCTTTTGGTCTACATGATCATGGCGGCGCTATTCGAGTCGCTCTGGCAGCCCTTCATAATAATATTCACCATCCCCCTTTCCTTGATCGGCGTCGCCATATCGCTTTTTATAACACACACGGCGGTAAGCGCTTATGTCTTGATGGGGGTGGGGATACTTGGCGGCATCGTGGTGAATAACGCGATAGTCCTCATAGACTGCATAAATCTCTTCCGTTCCCGCGGCATGGCCGTGAGAAAAGCGGTGGTCTATGCCGCGAAAGTGAGATTAAGGCCCATATTAATGACGGCGCTTACCACTATACTGGGCCTCGTCCCCATGGCGCTCTTAAGAGGAGAAGGGGCGGAGCTCCGTTCTCCCATGGCGATAACAGTCATGGGTGGCTTGATAGTCGCCACATATCTTACCCTCGTAGTGATACCTTCCTTGTATTTGGGATACCTTGAGGTCGCAGGCAAAATCTTTAAGAGGAAAAAATGACCCTTCCGGAATTTTCCATTAAAAGACCAGTAACGATGTTAATGGTCTACATAATACTCATGCTTCTGGGAGGGTTGTCGCTCTTACGGCTTCCCGTGGAGCTCTATCCCAATATAAGCTTTGGCGAAATAAGCATAATCATACAGGTCCGCGGAGGCATCCCGCCGACGGAAGTCGAGGCGCTCGTCACGAAACCCATCGAGGAGGCCGTCGGCACGGTTAGCCACCTGGAGGAGCTACTATCCATATCGAAAGAGGGGGAGTCGACGGTTGTCTTGAGCTTCGAACCCGGCATAAACATGGATTTCGCGGCACTCGAGGTAAGGGAGAAGTTCGCGAGGGTAAAGAATAAACTCCCAAAAGAGATAGAAAAACCCATCATAGCGCAGTTCAAGCGCTCGGACGTGCCCATCATGATAATAGCCTCTACCAGCCTCAAGCGTTCAACGGAAGAGATAAGAAAGATAATCGACGAGAAGGCGAAAGAGGCCATAAGAAGGATAAATGGCGTTGCGGACGTCGAGGTGGCGGGCGGCCGTGAGCGCAAGATACTCGTAGAATTGGACCAGAGGGCGCTGGCCGCGTATTCCCTCCCCGTGGAGCGCGTCATAGGTATCATAGGGCAGAACAACCTTAACCTGATGACCGGGGAGATCGAGCAAAAAAAGGACAAATACCTTATCCGGGCCATAGGACTTTACAACGATGTCGACGATATAAAAAATGTGCCCGTTTCCACGCAGTCCGACGGATCCGTCGTCAGACTTAAGGACGTCGCCACGGTCGTCGATTCCTATCTTGAACCCACCGGATACGCGCGAATGAACATAAGGCCCGTAGTCTCGCTTTATGTGCAGAAAGAGTCCACGGCCAATACGATACTGGTGGCGCGGAACATAGAGGAGGAGATAAAGCGCCTTCAGGAGGTACTGCCGGGCGACATACAGATGGTGGTCACCTCTAACCAGGCCGATTTCATAGAGAAGGCCATAAGCAACCTGAAGACATCCCTGCTTAAAGGGGCCGGGCTCATCATGCTGGTCCTGGCGTATTTCCTCATGCGTATGAACAGAAGATTTGTCGTCATCACTACCATGCTGCTTCTGGGCATAATGTTTTTACCCGTCAAGATGCTTTACCCCATCCTCATCGTCATGGTGGCGGTGGCCGTTTATATCCATAAGATACGGCCGGTATTGATAGTCACTTCAGCCATACCCATCTCCGTCATCATAACATTCTGTTTCATGTGGGCGATGAAATTGACGGTGAATTTCATGACGCTCTTCGGGCTGGCGCTCGGCGTAGGCATGCTCGTCGACAATTCCATAGTCGTCTTTGAAAACATATTAAAAAAGAACGAGGAAGGGTTAAAGGGGAATGAAGCGGCCATAGCGGGCGCCTCCGAGGTATGGGTCTCGATATGGGCATCCACGCTTACGACGGTAATCGTGTTCCTGCCCATGATATTCGTCGGCGAGGAGATAAAACTCCTGTACGGCGGAGTCGCGTGGACGGTAACGCTTTCGCTTCTGGTATCGCTTTTTGTGGCGATAACGGTCGTCCCGCTTTTAAGCGCGCGGTTAAAGTTTTCCATAAAAGACGTCCCCAGCGGCTATAGAAAAGAGAGGATGACCGGAGTATTGGCCGCCATATACATGGGCCAGCGGAGGGGTGTTTTATATATCATGCGAAGAAGGTATAAGGCGCTTGCCCTGGCCTTTATAGTTTTCGCGGCGGCGCTCTTTTTCTTCACAAAACTCGGCATGGAATTTCTGGGCACCACGGAACAGAATAAATTCACCACTTTTATAGAACTTCCGACGGGGACGAAACTCGAGGTAACGGACTCCATAGTAAAAAGGGTGGAGGCGGTTATAAAAGAGATCCCGGAGGTAAAGACATTTTCCGCCAGGGTCGAGCCGTGGTCGAGCAAGGTATACGTGGAACTCGTCGGCATAAATAAAAGAAAACGCTCCGTCTCGGAGGTCATAGAGTCCATAAGGCCCAAGACCGAGAAGATAAAACCCGCCTTCATATATTTCGAGGAGGAACAGGAGGTCGGCACCAAGGAGATAGTCCTGGAACTTTTTGGCTACGACTATAACACTCTAAGAGAGATAGCCACGGCCGTGGCATCGAGGCTCGGCGCCGTGCCCGGTTTCACGGATACCAAGATACGCATGAGAGAGGGCAGGCCCGAATTGGGGCTTAAGGTAAATAGGCACAAGACGGCCCTTTTCGACATGAATGTCACCGATGTGGCGAACATGATCCACGCCCAGATGAGGGGCCTGAGGGCGACCCTCTTTCACACGGAAGCGAGCGAGGTCGAGACGATAGCGCGGCTCGACGAGAAATACAGGAAGACCTTTAAGGACCTGCATAAACTTGTCCTCATAAGGGAAGACGGCAAGAGGGTCGAGCTGGAACAGATGGCGGACTTTAAATACGGCCTGGGGCCGAGCGAGATCTGGAGGAAGAATAAGACCCGGATGATACAGGTGAGTTCCAATATAGGCAGGTACCCCTTAAGCAAGGCGGCGGAACTGACGCGGAACGCCATGGCCGATCTTAAATTGCCGGAGGAATATTTTTACAGGATAGGCGGTAATTTTCCGACCATGATGGCGACCCAAAAACAGTTCAGGGCCATCATATGGCTCATATTGATACTTGTATATCTGGTGCTCGCCTCGCTCTTCGAGTCGTACCTTCAGCCAATGATAATAATGATATCTGTCCCGCTCGCCATCATAGGCGTCACGGTATCGTTATACGCGACAGGAAAATCCGTAGGCATGGGCGTCCTTGTCGGCCTTATGATGCTGGGCGGCATCGTTGTCAATAACGCCATCCTTCTCATAGACCATACAAACCAGCTGCGCGGGAAGAATATACGCGCGATAAGGGCGGTTGTTGTCGCGTCCAAAGACAGGTTGCGGCCGATACTTATGACCACGATAACCACGGTCCTGGGCCTTTTACCCATGGCCATTACCACGCAGGAGGGGTCCAACCTTTGGAGCCCTCTGGCTATCACGGTAATGGGCGGGCTTCTAAGTTCGACCGTTTTAACGCTTCTTATAGTTCCGAGCATCTACATGATCTTTGAGGATATCAGGATTTGGCTTATGAGACGTGTTAAGACCACAAAAAAGGAGGCGGTTAAGATTTAAAAAAGCCAGATATGGGTCATTGACAGGCCTATATATATATGATATAAATATATGGTGTGATATGAGTATATTGCAACTTTGATGATGCAACCGCATATCTCGCCATTTTTTTGTGCTCGTTTTAAATAGTTTAATAAAGTTTTAAGTAAGAAATGGGGATAGAAATGCTCGATTATTATACAAATCCGACAAAACGGGTGGTTTTAAAGACGATCGCCTCCACGCTCGTGGTCACATTTTTATGGTACGACATAGCGTGGGCAGGCGATCTATTTTTTTATAATAGAATACAATATGCTCCTCAGGGCCCTCAGGACGCCGGCAAGCCTATCCCAAAAGTAGACCTGGATAAGAAATCTACCCAAACCTCCGAAGAGGTCACTAATTATGACCTTATGGAATATAATAAACTTCGAGAATCCTCGAAAAAATTAGAGAGGGAGCAGTCCCAGAAATTTTCGCCGTCATATATCCAGGAGCAGGAGGCCAAGCACGAAGAGGTGGTCGAAAACAAGCAGATGATAGAAGACCGCATGTCGGGGCTTCAGGAGGACCTGGAACCTAAGCTCAAACCATCGGAGGAGGAGGATTGGAACTTAAAGAAGAAACGCGGCGGCCCGGAAGATATGGGCGAAAGCCAACTGGTTCAATATACACTGACAGATTGGGACAAGGATTGGGCGGCAGGCGGTAAGCCCGGGCAGATAAATGTGTATCGCTACGAAGGCAAAACGCTTAAAGAGATAGTGTCATATGACCTTACGGGTTTAGATACGTCATCTTTCAAAGCGAACGGTCAGGAGATAGAGACAAAGGACGGCGAAAAAATATTCGGTGGTTATAAGGCGCCCGGCATGGGTCTTCTTACGCCTGAAAGGGTACTGAGCCGGACAGTATACTTCGGTTCAGAGGGCAGAGAGAGGATCGCCTATATCTTTTCCGGATACAGGGAGGACAATAAACCGAGCAAAATAACCGTATATGATTATGAAAAGAAAGACGGCGCAGATAATCTTGACGAGACAAGGACATATGAATTAGAGGGCCTGAGCCTCGATTATGAACATAGCACGGGCAGTTCATTAAGTACCTGGAAAAACGTCTTAACGGAAGACAGGCTGACGAACACCACTGTCTACGAGGGCGAAAAGGACAAAGAAAGAATAAAATATGAATTGGAGGCTTATTTATTAGACAGCGATATACCCGGCGCAGGCAGGAATAAACCAAATTCTATAAGCATATATGAGTATGAAGATAATGAAACACTGGCTACGGTAACGTCTTACAACATAACCGACGTAGACGCCGCCGAGTGGATGGCCGGAAGCGATGACAGGCTGACCAGCATAGCTTACTATGAGGGGGCAAAGGGCAAAGAAACCATAAACTATGTCTTGTCTTATTATATGCTTGACGCGGAGCAGAATATATACAGGCCCTGGCAAAGGATCGATTACACCTATGACAATGGCGCTATGAGAATGACCGAGACGTATGATATATCGGGATTAGACGCTGCCGACATTGGGACAAGGGGCACAGGGATCCTGTATGAAAAAGAGTTCTTTTTCGGGCAAAAGGGTTACGAAAAGACGGCGTATAAATTGGCGCTATATGATGATGAGGGAAAAGCCGGCTTAAGGCAGGATTACATATATTCCGGGAAGACCCTTAAAAAGACCGAAACCTATGACGTGGCGGCGGTATTGGCCCTTGATGATAAACTTGTAAATAAAGACGTCCTGCAGGAAGAGAGCGTTTATGAAGGAAAGGTAGGGGACGAAAAGGTAACGAGAACAACGAGCTATTATCAAAATCGCGA
>CAZPYQ010000063.1:0-7575 GCA_964590585.1 uncultured Planctomycetia bacterium
GCCTCGTCGAGTCCCTACGAGCAGGACCTGCGCTGCCTGCCGGCCTGCGAGGACAAGATAAAGAGGCCAAGGCGCTCTTCGAATCGTCCCGACCTGTATCGTAAGGCGCCTTCTTTATCCAGGACCATGCCCGCCCCGTCGAATACAAGCTCATCCTGCCCTCCGACCATGTTGCAATATACGACGGCAGCGCCGCACGAGACGGCGGCCTGCCTCAACATCCCTTCCCTCTGCCTGTCCTTCTCGAAATGGTATGGAGAAGCCGATATATTTATTATAACACGGGGTTTCTCTCCCGCGGCAGACCTTAACGCAGTTCCCTTGAGGCCCCGTATATCTTCGCCTATGGTGAGCGCAAACTTAAGCCCCCCGGAAGAAGAGAAGACGCACTGTTCGCTGCCTGCGCGAAAATATCTCTTTTCGTCAAAAACGCCGCAAACCCCCAGGCGCGTCTTCCTGTAGACTCCTTCGATCCTGCCCTGCCGAAGAAACGCGGCGGCGTTGTAGAGCGCCCCGTCTCTCGCATCCACGAATCCCGCTATTATATCGATCTTTTTAGAATGCGGCGCGAGGGCGCGCAGGGCCTTTAAATTATCGGCCACGAAACTCTTTTTAAGAAGAAGGTCTTCAGGCGGGTATCCGGTTAAGGCCAGCTCAGGAAAAATGACCACCTCGGCCCTCTTCCCGCGCGCCAGTCCTGTAAAGGAGGCGATCTTCCGCCTGTTCTCTTCAAGCGCCCCTACCGTGGGATTTATCTGCGCTATGGCTATCCTCATTTTTGATACGGCCCCCGCATATCCTCCGTTAATATTATCGCTTCGGCTATATCGCGCATCGAACGCCGGGAATCCATGCTCTGTTTCTGTATCTTTTTGAACGCCTCTTCTTCCGTCAGCTTATGTCCGCTCATAAGTATGCCCTTTGCCCTCTCGACAAGCTTTCTCGTCTCCAGCTCTTCCTGTATTACCTTCGTCTTGACCATGAGCTCGGCGTTCTCTATGGCCATGGCGGCCTGATTGGCGACCGACAGGAGGACATTTATATCGTTTTTGGTGAACCGGTGGGGCTTCGGCGTGTAGCTATTTAAGACCCCTATCACCTTTCCTTTTATCGCGAGGGGCACGCTCAACAGGGATTTCAAGCCTTCCAGCTTCGCTATGTCCTTATATTTATATTCCGGAGAGTCCTCAACGTCGTATATTATCATGGGCTTATTATTCAGAGCGACCATACCGGCTATGCCCTCGCCTATTTTAAGGGCGGGTTTTTTATTATACACATCGCTCATCGATTGCGTGGCCCTTAGGACGAGCGTCCTGGCCTTCTCGTCGATCAGCATGAGCGAACATATATTGGAATTCATGAGCTCCGCCGTAACGGTCACTATAAGCCGGAGGATATCCTCCAGGTATAGATTTGAGGTTATGGTCCTGGATATGGTAGACAGCGTTTCTAATTGTTTGGCGTATGATGGCGACGATTTTTTCTTGGCCATATCTATCCTACGGGTTTATGCGGTCTTATGCTGGTGCCGGCGTATTTAGTATCTACTTCGGCGGGTATCTCCTGCACCCAGCCGTTATCCAATCCCATATCCTTCGCCTCGTCCACTATCCCAAGATACTCTTTCTTTGTCACGCCGCTTGAGAGCTCCCTGTAGTTGCAGGCCCTGAATGTCGGGTAATATTGGCTCATGATGCTTAAAAATGTGCCTTTAGATATGCGCTTGGCTATAAACCTAATCGTATCCTTCGTGCCGGATATATCGTTAGGCAGGACCAGAAGCCTTATGATAAGCCCGCGCCTGGCTACGCCCTCATTGTCAACGACCAGATCGCCCACCTGCCTGTGCATCTCCTCTACCGCTATCCTATTGCATTCCACATAGTTCACGGCGTCGGAGTAGGCTTCCGCCATCGAGTCGGAGCTGTACCGCATGTCCGGCATATAAATATCTACCAGCCCTTCCAGGGATCTTATCGTCCGGGCAAGGTCGTATCCGCCCGTATTGTACACTACCGGCACCTTCAGGCCGTCCTCAAGGGCTCCTTCCAGGGCCGCCTTTATCTGCGGCGCATAATGCGTGGGGCTAACCAGATTTATATTATGACACCCCACCCCCTGAAGCGCAAGCATCATCTCGATTAGCCTCCCCACGGAGACGTCTTCTCCTTCGTCAAGTTGGCTGAAATAGTAGTTCTGGCAGTATACGCACTTCATATTGCAATGCGAAAAGAAGATGGTGCCAGAACCTCTGCGGCCGGACAATACGGGCTCCTCTCCATGGTGGGCGGAATAGCTGTAGACGCGCGCATCGGCGCCCGCGCGGCAGTAGCCGTGTTCACCTTTTGTCCTGTCGGCGCCGCATCTGCGGGGACATAAGAGACATTTTTTAAGCGCTTCGCCAGCTGCCCCGGAGGTCATCTTGCCGAATACTTTCTCGCCAGCGTAAATACGAAGAGCCCCATAAGGAACGCGCCTATAAAGGCCTCGCTTGCCGCTAACAGCCGAAAAAAGGCGTTTGCTTTTGGCACGAAATCGCCGTATCCGACCGTTGTGAAGGTCACCGTACTGTAGTATAGATAATCGCTGGCACTCATCAAATACGATCCTGATCCGGAACTGGTAACGGCATTTAGGAGATAATACAGGACCGAATAAAAAAGTATGGTACTAAACGCCGTAGCGATTATCCTGGCGGGTTTCTCGCCATAACCGCACAGCATACCCATCATCAGGCTGGGTATGTAGCGCAGGTCCTTCTTCCTTTTCAAGAGAAGCCGTTCCATCGTCTTTTCCTTGAAAGAGGCCCATCCGGAATCGTCATACATGCCCGTTGTGAGAAAATGGCTCTTTAAGCCCCTGTACGCCTCTTCGGCCGACAGGATGCCCTCCTCGCTTATCTTTGAAGTCCAGATAAGGTGCGGATCCGACGCGAAGTTTCTGCGGGTTAGGGCTTTGGCATTCTCGAAGTTGGCGCGCCATATCTTGACGTTATGAAGGTTGGCGTTCCAGAAGTCGGCGCAGGATATATCGGCTTCCGCAAGGGCAGCGTTCATCAGGTTCGCGTTCCATAGCCTGGCCCCGGAGAGGTCCGCCCTTGTCATATCGGCGCCTCTAAAATCGCAGTGGGTGAGATCAGAGGATGATAGATTAACCCCCAAAAGATGCGCGTGCTGGAAATCGGTGTCGAAGAGATGCGCCCCGGAGAGGTCCGCCTGCGATAGATTGGCTCCCGAGAGGTTAACCCTTGTCGCGCGGATATTCCTTAATACGGCCTTTTCGAAATTCGCCCCTTTAAGATCCGCGTCATCTGTGAAAATATTTTTTATCTTTTCCGCGTAAGCGTCTTTGTCCTGTATATGCTCCCAGCAGCTGTCCGACATGGTAAGGGCGGAAGTTTTACAGCCATCCCTAACGCACCTCTTTGAATCGGCCATCGGTCATCCCTCTGCCCTGTATGTCACATTTTTATCCACAAAATCCACGATAGCCTTTTCGGTATCGTGGTCCATATGCGTGAACGATACCCCCATGCCCGGATACGAGTGGGGTTGCAGTTCCTTGTCGGGCAGCCATATCACCTTGGCGTGGGTCTCCAGCGCCTTCGGTTCACCCGGGACCTTAAGCTCCAAAAGTAAAGAACTGTTCAAAGGCAGCATATTCTCGGAATATATAAATAATCCGCAACCGCTTATATTAAGCACTTCGCCCGTAAATATGGCGGGGTTCGCCTGATTGCTTATCAGGCTGTATTTTACCTTAAGGCGCACCTCCAGCCGCTTGAATCTTCTCCTCAAGGCAAGACGGCTCACCTCGGTCTCCTCGACGAAACTGGCCAGCGCGGCGCTCTCATCGTAATAACAATCGAAGACCATATCCAGCCTCACTATCCTGAAGAGTTCCATTGCGGGAAGCGGCACGTGCAGAAATCTCATCTTCCCTTTATGGTTTATGACGTTTTTGTAGGCGATGGTGAGTATGGATAGGCCGCTGTAATCCACCATGTCGACATTTTCCATATTGCACAGTATCTTTACCTTGCCGGAGTTGATTAACCAGCCTACCGTTTCCACTATATCGGCGGAGTTTATGTCGATGCTCCCTTCCATCTCCAGTATGCTTATACTGCCGGCGTCTCTAACCCTGCATGGCATGTCCCTATTTTCCCTCTTCTCTTATGAATACGGTCTTAACTCCCTTTCCTATGCGGCTGGCGTCCTTGCCTATTCCGCTAAATGTCTCTCCGCAGCCGGAAAGATACGCGCCTATCACGATTAAGGATAAAATCAATAGACTCTTTTTCATGCCGTCACCTCGTATTGTTATTTCAAAAGCCCCGCAGGGTCTATCGGTTCTCCGCGCCGCCTTATCTCGAAATGGAGGTGCGGCTCTATCGCCTTGACGTTCGCATTGCCCGTCTTGCCGACAAATCCTATCACGTCTCCCCTCCCCACTTTATCGCCGGAGATGACGTTCCAGTCGGAAAGGTGCCCGTACATGGTCTCGGTGCCGTCGGGATGGGCTATCATCACATACTTACCATATCCGTGAGGCACATTGCCCCTGAATGCCATGCCGCTCTTGGAGGCATACACAGGCTCCCCGATCGGCGCCCGGATATCTATGCCTAAGTGCTTTCTGCCTCCCCGCCTCTTCGCCCCAAAGGCGCCGTCGCCATAGGCGTCATTTCTTATCAAGACCTTTTTGGATTCCGGCCGTATCGGCAGCCTAAAATAGGGCTCGCGTATCTTGTATACGAAGAGCGAGACTGGCTCATATAAAAAAATAGTTACGATAACGGTCGCGATGACCGTTAATAACAGGCGCCTTTTGTTATCCATCGATTTAATACTTCCCAGAGAAAAGCCATACTTCGCTTACCCTGTCAGAAAATAAAATCCCCTAACCGGGCAGGGAACGTATGGCTTTCCCAGGAACGGTAATTATTCAGTCGCTTGCGCAGAGGCCGAAGCTGTTTCGCCCGATTCCTTTGCCGCCTCAACCGGCATGTAAACGGTCTCTTTTGCGGCGGTCCCCACCGTCGTGACGGCCTCTTTCACGGGCTCGGTCACGATGCGGGCCGGATCCTCCGTTTGGCCGGTCAGCGTATCCGTGGTCTCTTTGGCGGTGGTCGCGACCACGCCTGCGGTATTCTTGGTGGCATCGACAACTGTCTCGCCGGACTTTTCGACTACCTTTGCGGGATAGTTTGTGACCTTGTGCCAGAAGTTCACGGCCTTCCCGCTTGGCTTCTTCTCTGCGGCAATCGAATTCACGACCGCAACGATCGATACGGCAAATATTATTGCTATCAGTAAAGCGATCCTCTTCATCTCTTATTCACCCCCTTAGTAAATTTAACTGATTTTACATTAAATATCTCCAAAAGGCAAGCGATTTCCTGTCCGCGCGCCGGTCCCGCCTGACGGCGGTACGGTGCGGGATTTTCACTTCAGGCGCTCCATGACCAACTGGTTGACTGCCTTGCCATCGGCCATGCCCTTGGTCTTCTCCATGACGGCCTTCATCACCTTACCCGTATCCTTCCTAGTGGCTGCTCCGGAGGCCTTTATCGCCTCATCCACTATCCTGGCCAGCTCTTCCCGGCTCATTTCTTTTGGCATATAGGCCTCAAGGATGGCTTGCTCTTCCGACTCCTTGTCCGCGAGATCCGTTCTCCCGCCTTTCTGAAACTGCTCTACCGAGTCTTTCCGCTTGTTTATCTCTTTGCGGATTATCTGATATATATCACCGTCCTCCAACTCCTTTACATTCCTGGTTATCTCCGCATTCTTAATGGCTGCCATGAGCATCCTGATGGCGGAGAGTTTTATTGCGCTCCTCCCTCTCATGGCCTCTTTCAGGTCGTTACCCAGCTTCTCATATAATGACATCTCCACCCCCTATTAAAAGATACACCCCTTTCAACGTCTTATCCTCTTTGATGCAAGGACAATAGAAGGGGGTATAGCTCAATCCGAGTCTTTATGAAAATCAAAACTGCTATATCTTAACCACCTTTGAGGCCTGTTCGCCTTTAGGGCTATTGACTATCTCAAAACGCACCTTGTCGCCTTCTTTTAGGCTCTTATAGCCTTCGCCTTCTATCGCGGAATGGTGCACGAAGACATCTTTCCCGGTATCGGCGACTATGAATCCGTAACCTTTTTTGTCATTAAACCACTTTACTGTCCCTTCAACCATTACTGCTCCTCCTTACCCTGCCCCCCAGGCCCGCTTGAACGGTTCACAAATCCGTCATTCGGGCAGGCAGGCTTTTTAAAAACCCCCCTCGATTCTTCGGTATTCTTATATAAAAAAATGCCATCCTCAAGGTTTTTAAGCCTTGCGCATGGCATGTTCATTAACTCATTCCAGCAAATACTATGACCACTTAAATATCACTCAAGTTTACTAATCGTAACTATATCACAGCTTTTCGCAGTTGTCAACTCTTTTTTTACGGGATCCTGCCAATAACAACCTTTTTAGTGGATTTAAATAATCTATTATCAGCTTTCCGTTCAAGTGGTCTATTTCGTGCTGGATGGCCCTGGCAAAGAGGCCGCTGGCCTCAAAGCTTACATCATCCCCGTTTTCGTTCAAAGACCTGACAGATATCTCCTTGGCCCTCTTGATCTTTACAGAGACCCCGGGCACAGACAGACAGCCCTCTTCCATGCAATCACAACCTCTTTTTTTTACTATGAGCGGATTTATAAGATTGACGAGACCGTTTCCCACGTCTATAACCACAAATTGCCTGTCTATCCCTACCTGAGGCGCCGCAAGGCCCACTCCGCTATTAAGATACATCGCCTTAGCCATATCTTTAAGGATATTCCTCTCGGCATCGGTCACCTTCCCGACCTTCCTGGCCTTGCTTTTCAATACGGATTCCGGATATTTTTTTATCTCTAAATCAGGCATGTTTTCTTTTGCGTATAATCTTATTCTCGGCATCGACCAATATGAAGCTGGGTTCCATCTTTCCGGCCTTCCGGTCTTCGACGAGGCCGTACGAGAGTATTATAAGGATATCGTCCACTTTCCCCAAATGGGCGGCCGCTCCGTATAACGCGACCATCCCCGATCCGGCCTTCTCCTCTATCGCATATGTCTCGAACCTGGCGCCATTGGTAACATTCAGGACATGGACCTTCTCGTAAGGAATGATATCGGCTGCCCGCATAAGGTCCTTATCTATCCCTATGGAACCTTCATAATTAAGGTCTGACTTCTTTGTCCTTGCCCTGTGTATCTTGGACTTGCACATCAATCTTATCAAGGGTTTCACCTATTATCTGAAATAAAGGCCCTTATCGACCTATCGTATGTCGATTCCTGCTTGGCGGAAAAAAAACAGGCGGGAAGTTGTTTTAAGGAGATATGATACCTTATACATTCGCAACATATGCCTTTTCTATCGCATGGCTCATAGGTGCAATTGCAGCGCGTCTTGTTACTTTCCTGATTCGGACACTTCATCATGAGAGCGCTATTTTATCTCGGTGAGATTGTTGCCGTCGAAGTAGAGGCGTTTTGTCCTGGAGAGATAGTCCGCGTCTAAGG
>CAZPYQ010000064.1:0-7564 GCA_964590585.1 uncultured Planctomycetia bacterium
GGCATCGCGAGCTATGTTGTTTTACACATATTCTTCTACAGGCCCGTATATATATACGTATTGGGGCACGAGGCAATCCACGCGGCCACCGCGTGGCTCTTTGGCGGCAGGATAAAGTCGGTTAAGGTCTCCAGTGAGGGCGGAAGCGTGGCGACGGACAAGTCCAATTTCGTGATAGAATTGAGCCCTTATTTCGTGCCCATATACACTATAATCATACTTGCCGTATATTTTGTCATCTCCGCGTCGTACAAGATATCGAGCGCGACATTCATCTTCCTGATCGGATTCACGCTGGCGTTCCATCTCATATCGACGGTGGAGATACTGAAGGTAAAACAGCCCGATATAATGAAGTCCGGGTACATATTTTCAATAACGTTCGTCTACATACTGAACCTGGCGGTCATCTCCCTGGTCTTCAGCGTGCTCTTCGCGGATTTCGAGATAATGAAATATTTTAAGGACGTGTATAGTTCTTCGCGGGGGATATACGGCGCTGCAATAAAACAGCTGTTCTTTTGACGGAACGGATTAAGGTCCCTTAGGATCTAATTTGCTTCGCAAATTCGGAGAGTTGGCTGAGTGGTTGAAAGCGCACGCCTCGAAAGCGTGTTACTCCGTAAGGGGTACGAAGGTTCGAATCCTTCACTCTCCGCCATCCTTTGACAGGTTCGGGATGGCGGTCCGAATTGGCCCGCTCGCGTCCGTCATATTTTTTGGAAAAGCGGCAGTGAGCCGGGTCACCTGAGCCGGTTTTTATTTTAGTATATATACAACTTATAAGATGTATACCTCTTGACAATACAACTTTTATGTTGTATACTTTATAGCATGGATAGGATAATAATATACCAGAAAGAAGTATTGAAGGCGCTTTCGGGCAGGGTAAATAAATTCTATCTTGCGGGAGGCACAGCGCTAAGCCTTTTTTATTTCCGGCACAGGCTCTCGGTTGACTTGGATTTCTTCAGTCAGGATTTTTCCTATTCGGCTATAGAGCGCATAGCGGAATATCTGGAGGGCGCCTTAAAGAAGAAAGTGGAGCTTAAAGGGCAGAACCTCGGTGGAAAGATTGCGAAGATGGCGGTCTATAGCGTACATTTTACGGCCAAAGACTCGCTTAAAATCGATTTTGTGGAAGATACAGTAAAACTTCTTGCGAAAACAAATATGGTGGACGGTATAAATGTATTATCACTGGAAGACATATATCTGCGCAAACTATATGCCCTGGCCGGTATGGTAAAAACTCTCGATGATGCCGGCAGAGAAAGCTTTACGGGCGGAAGGGCGGACGCCAAGGATCTCTACGATGTGTATTTTCTTTCGCATACATTTATGCCGCTGTCGAAATTCACCGTGAAATATTGTAATCGGATAATGAGAGAGGCCGTTATTAAATGGTTTCGCACATACGACAGGATGGCTATGACCGACGGCCTTCTCGGGCTTAAGACGAACCAGGCGGCAGATTATAGGGCGATAGAGAAGCATTTTAAAAAAGAGACCGATGCGATACTTGATCACGAACTGGGTGGGTTATGAAAGATAATTGGTTGTGGGACAGGAAGATCTCCGAAACCGAAGCAAAGAGGTCGCTCAAGAAGCCCGGCACTGAAAGCTTTTTTGCCATTACAGCGCTTCTCCTTTCCCGCAAGAACGAACCCGGCGCCGTATTTAAGGATTACCTGGATCCGGCCGTTTTCTGCAGATATTGGGCTTCTATTAAACGCAGGATGAGGCAGGATAAATGGTCCGAGCCGCGCATCATCTTCTGGCAGGCCGTGTATGAAAGACTGTCGGACAGATACCGTAAAAAGGGGATGTCCTTCAGAAAAGAGACTTTCGCGCAGGATCCGCTCTGCTGGTCTACGGGTAAAAGTGTGGCAAATATAAGGCGTGAACAAGGGTTGTCCCAAAAGGAACTGGCTAATAAGATCGGCATCTCTCAGCAATTGATCTCGCGTATTGAAAAGGGCGGAGAGAACGTTTCTTTGCGCACGCTCACCACTATGGCGCGCGCGCTGAACAAGAAGGTAGAGATAAACTTCGTTTAAAGAAAATAGAGAAAATCGAGAGCGGCTCACGGCCTGATTCGACGCGCGCGTTTGACGGTTGTAGCGCTGATACCCGGACCGTTCGCAATATCTCTCTGCGGGATAGGCCGAGAGCCTATGGTTCTTTCGCCTTTTTGATAAACTTTTGATATATGGCTATTTTAACAGGCAGTTGAATTACCATGCGGGCAGAGCGAGCTCAGAAGCGGTCCGAATTGGCCGCGCTCGCGTCCGTCAGCGATAAAAGAGGCCTTTCGCAGGCAGGGTTTCAATACGCATGTGCGCAGGGAAACCCCGCCTCCTCCGCAGGAGAGATGATGGCCTTATCAAAAAGACTCCTCGTTTCATCGATACTTTTTGCCTTCGCGGGTATTTGCGGTTTACCCCTTTTCGCCGCCGATCTTGACGATCTGTACGGGCCGCTCTTGAAAGAAAAGACGTTCCTCTATGAAAGCGCATTCGATTATTTTGCGATGAATGAAGAGGGAAACCACGGCGGCGCCAATTACGATAAATTCCGCTCAAATCCTTATTTCTCTTCATTCTCGAATTCTTTGCGTTGTCCGGTCCTGCCCTCCGTGGATATCGCTTTTGGTTTCAGGACCTTCCCTGCCGTTTCATATGAACGAGCAACCTACAACCTTACGGAATCGATAAATTCTGTCCAGAAGTATACGCTGAACTCCATGCAGGATTATACACTGCATGCCAGGGCGCGAAGGGCCCTAGCAGAGTTTTATCTGGATATGACGGAGAGAAGGGAAAGGTCAAGCTGGAATTGGCATATATATCCGGACGATCCACCCAATTATTTCAGCTATCTGAACGTCGAATACCGGGATTTCGCGGCGGGATTAAGATATCTCTCGGAAGGCGCCCCGGTTCGAGACACCTCGAGCCTGTCAGCGGTCACGCGCCCTCTCATGGCAATGGGCCAGTTTAACCTTGAAGCGGAATGGAAATACCGGACCGGAACGCTCAAAAGAAATAACCCTTATTACGGATACGGGATATATTACAACTATTACCATAAGTTAAAACCGCATCTTGCGTCTAAGGTCACCTTCCGGTACGGGTTGACGGATAAGGCGGAGGTCGCGAGCGGCGTCTTTTACACCTTCCCCATAGAATACGAATACGATTATATAGCATATTATGCGTCGGACAGCACTTCGCTCGCTACCTCCGGCACCTACGTCCTGGATAATAACTTCTATGTACCGCTTGCCTTGCAGATGAGGCCCTTTAGGAACCTTGAGATCTCAGCGTCCTCCGATTTCGAGTTCATCCATCAGAGCCTTGACAGTTCGGTAAAAAACAGGAACAATAAGGTCAACATATATCCTTCCAGATCGCTCGATTATTTTAACGTTCAACCCGCCTTGAAGGTGGCCTACCTTTATGACGCGGGCAAAGATATCGTCCGCGGCGAGTTCAACGCCCTGACCAAGCGCCTTCTGATGGGGCGTCAGTTTTTGATGGAATTCAAATACAGGCGGGATGTCTCATGTTTAAGGAAAAACGGCGATAACGGCGCGCTCAACCTGATCGACCCGTATGACCCCTTTTTATACCCGGTCGACTACTTTGCGGCCGGAACGGAATATTCGATCTTCTTCGCCGGGAACAACTCCACCTATGCGGGGAACGTAAGGCCGCAGAATTATGACGTCTTTGGGGCCAATCTGGCCTTAGGGCTGACGGATGAGATAAACGCCGGTATGGGATGCGGCTACGTTTCAAAGAGCGCTTTTCACCATTGCGCCCTGTCCGCCATGCATGCGCGTGCCTACAAGATCAAGGGCTACTGGTATTTCGATCCTTTCGCAGATGTACGCCTTACGAAAAACAGCATCCTCTCTTTCAGGATGCGCTATGTGCCGCGGTACGTGACATTCATGCAGAATTCCGGATACCCGAAGGAATTCAAATCCAGGACAAGATATCTGGACCTGACTGCAAATCTGAAAATCCTCTTCTGATTAGAACGGAGGTTCAGGCACCGGCTCCGGCGGCGGTGTAGGTTCCGGAGTAGGGGTAGGTGTAGGCTCCGGTGTTGGTTCCGGCTCCGGTGTCGGTTCCGGTTCCGGAGCAGGTTCGGGTTCAGGCGCAGGCGTAGGTTCCGGCCTTATGACGCGTCCCCGGTTACCGTAGAGCGCCATCCTGTCGGAATCTTTATCGTGCCCGTAAGGCGCGATCATGGTGACCTTACCCATATTGCCCTGGCCCCTTTCATCATTCGGATTATAGGCCCATCTGGAGTTGTCCAATTTAAGAAGGGCCTCTTTCACATCTTTGAGTATAGCGGTATCGCTCTTTCCCGCATGGGTCAGGCCTCTTTCCGCCTTTCTATTAAGGGCCTTCTGCCCGGGCGCGTTTTTTCTGATATCGGCCGCTCGAATAGCGAGATTTCCCCCTGTCCCACGCCTGGCGATGTTTGCGCGTAGAGACCCGCGCGCAGGATGAGCCTTTTCGGCCCTCTCATGGCCCTTGCCCTTCTCCAGGCCCTGTTCGGACGGGGCGCCATACACAGGGCTTGCGGCCAGCGCGATCGCCAAAATCATGGAAGCTATCAAGTTAAGCGTTTTCATCTTACCGCACCCCCCTTAAAAAAATAACCTATTTCTTCGTAAGAAATAGGTTCTTCCGATTTATGGTTTTGGCAGCCAGGCTATCCAACCCATCCCTCCGGATTGGACCCTAAGCTTTGCGCCCTCTTCTTACGAAGAGTTTGCCTTTATCGTACCCTCCATTTTCTCAATTATAGTATAGCATATTAATCGGCGGAAAGAAAGGTCGCGGGAGCCTGATTTTTTATTGTTAACCTGTATGTTCTTTTATAGTGCTTGACTATTTTCGGAAATGGGGTAATATGTTTAAAAATGAGAAAAACGCTATTTCTCGTCCTGCTTTTCATGTTCGCCGCCTCTCTTTCGTCAGCGGCCGACTCCTCGGTTAGCCTCAGGAGGGTCGAAGAAGAGAAGAGGGCAAGCCTGCGGCCGACAGAGCAGGTGGCGTTCGAAGCGAAAGAACCTTCCGCAAAACCACCCGATATAGACATCGATTATTTCCAGGGTCTCATCTTAAGAAGGGTCGCCTATCTTTCCGATGCCTGCAGGGTCCTGACCCTCATGATGAAGTCGGATATCGGCCCGGAAGATGTGGCCTCCCAGATAGCCTTTCTTAAAGATAAAAAGGCCTTTCCCGGGGCAATCCTGAAGGGCCTTGACCCGGACATGCCGCTCCGCAAGGGCGTCCTTGCATACATGTTCTGCAAGGCGCTCGGTATCAAAGGGGGCATAATCCCCAGGGTATTCGGGCTCAATCAAAGATATGCCATTAAGGAGCTTGGCTACGAGGGGGTGCTCTATCCGGGCGATGTGGATGATATAATTTCGGGCAGAGAGCTCGTGGCGCTGTTTACAGGCTTAAGCAGGGGCGATAATACCCGATGAAGCGTTGTCCTTTCCAGAAAGTGGCTTATGCCTCGGTTTTTTTATACGCGGCCCTGGCCTTTACGTTCACAGAGAGTTCCTCCGCCTCCGAAAGGGCCAGGCGGATCGAGGAGGAGAAGAGGCAATCGCTCCTGGAGACGGAACGCAGGGCGTTGGAGGGCCAGAAAAGGTTCGTCCTGGATTACGGCGGATGGTCCGAATACAGGTTCGATGATTATACCAACGACGATAACGACTCTTCGGCTACCGACACGCTCGATTATTCTAATTCCATAGATACGCGGTTCTGGCTGAAGGCGATCCTGAGGCCCCCACCGGACGCCTCCTACAAGAACGTCCATTATGTCTATTTGAGATTGAGGGAATTTTTCATCGGCAGTCATCCGTCGGACAAGAGATGGAGAAATAAGCAGGACAGCCCCATCGTGGAGTACGCCTATGCCGTAGTCGATCTTGACCCGATATGGGTGGAGGCCGGCAGGCATTACGTCTCTATCGGGCGCGGGCTCGCCTATAGCGATGTGAACGACGCCGTGCAGGTCTTTTTTTCCTCGCCGGAATGGCGGTTCAAGGCGCTTGCCTCCCGGACCCTGCCGCGCCAGCGCAATATCGACCTCTCCGTGCCGGGTTCCTCGGCGGGAAGCGACAGGTTCTTCTACGGGTTCGAGGGCGCGTACCGCGGCATACCGAACCACAATTTTTATTCCTTTTATCTGATACAAAAAGATGATAGCGACGAAGAACCGCCCGACGACTTCCAGGATTACGATTACAATTCCCAGTACATAGGGCTCGGCGCCCACGGCGATATAATAAAGGATCTCCATTATCTCGCGGAGGTTATACGGGAGAACGGCACGAGCCGCGTATCCCCGAGCAATGAAAAGGCGGGGATAGACGCATGGGCCGGCATGTTTGAGGTCGCCTACGATGCCGATATATACAGCCACCCGCGCATTTCCGGCAGGTACGCGTTCGGAAGCGGCGACAGGGACAGATTCAGCGTCACCGACACGGTGGGCGGAAACACCTCCGGCATCGACAGAAATTTCCTCTATTTCGGGTATATCGACACTGGATACGCGCTCGCCCCGCGGCTCTCAAACCTCCATTTTTTTAAGGGGACTATCTCGCTTTCGCCGCTTGAAAGGTGGAGGCAACTTAAGAGCCTCACGGTGACCTCGTCTTATTACCGATATTACAAGGAGAGGGCCGGCGGAGGCATCTCGGACACGGAGGCGGTCGAAGCGAAAGGTTACATAGGCCAGGAGGTGGATATAGAGATGGCCTGGCAGATAGTCTCGGACTTGAGCTGCGCGGTCCAATACGGCTATTTCTTCGCCGGCGACGCCTTTAGGAATACCGCGAGCGACGACGAAAAATACTTCTCCGTAAGCGCGGTCCTTACCTTCTGACAATATTTGACGCCTTTCGTAATTTTTTGCCTTGTGGGCATATTTCCTGTATAATATATACTAAATGGACATACTGGCCAATACGAAAAAAGACTTCCTGACCGACTTTTACGTCAAAGAAAACCTCGATCATGTCCTGAGCAAGATCAAGGCGGAATGCAAGGTATACAGGAGCCCGTTTTCCATCCTCGTCATAGACCTCGACCACTTCAAGACCTACAACGATAAGTACGGCCACCTTGACGGCGACGAGGTCTTGAGGTATTTCGCCAGCACCATACGCCTGAGCCTGTCCGGCGTGGAGTACATACCCGTAAGGTTCGGGGGTGACGAGTTTATCCTGGTATTCCCCGGCAAGAACTCCGCCGCGACGCATGCCCTGGCCAACGAGATAATGAGAAACCTGCGCAAGCGGCCCTTCCTCATGAGGGGCCGGGTCTTCAAGATGAACTTTTCCGGCGGCGTAACCTCGTATCCCGAGGACGGGAATGAAGTCGGCGCCTTGCTGCATAAGGCCGACAAGGCGATGTATTACTCGAAGACGCACGGCCGCGCAAGGATAACGAAATCCAGGATGATATGGTTCGAGACAGCGAAACGCATCGGCATAGTCCTTCTCGTCCTGCTCCTGGCC
>CAZPYQ010000065.1:0-7498 GCA_964590585.1 uncultured Planctomycetia bacterium
TCCTGATTCTGTTCAATGACGCAAGGAGCAAAAGAGGCGATGCCTTTTACGATCATGCCAATGTAACCAGCGAGACAGAATGCAAAGAGCTTTGTAAGGAATCAGAAAAATTCGTTGGGTATGCGAAAAATAGGATCAAAAAAGAATTTCGTGAATTAGCCAAGGGTTTATAGGAATATTTTGTTGAATTTGGGCGGCCTGAAATTTTCATGTACTAACGAATTACTGATATCTGCTAAATCAGTAATTTACTTCCATAAAGTCCTTGAAATTACGAGGATATAAAGATATGATAAGAATACGAAATGGCAATAAGTGTGGTGCGGAGTGTGGTGAAAGGCCTGTTTTGAGCACAAAAAACGAAGAATCTCTCCCTCTCCGCCATTTTTGATATGGGTCATTTATGAAGAACAGGGCGGTTTATATTATTGCCGGGCCAAACGGATCGGGCAAGACGACTTTCGCTAAGATGTTTTTACCCGACTACGCGAAGTGCCAGAATTTTGTAAATGCCGATCTTATTGCTCAAGGATTGGCGCCGTTTGAACCCCGTGCCGGAGCTATTAAAGCCGGGAAAATTGTACTACAGCAAATCCATGAATACGCTAAACGCGGTGTTGATTTCGCTTTTGAAACTACCTTATCAGGAAAATCTTATGCGGGCTTACTCGCTGGGTTAAAAGCAAAAGGCTATGCCCTGCATCTTTTTTTTCTATGGATTCCCAGCCCGGAATTAGCAATAGCCCGTATTAAAGACAGGGTTGCGGAAGGCGGCCATCATGTTCCTGCCGAAGATGTGCGAAGAAGATTTACCCGTGGCATCAATAATTTTTTTACCCTGTATGAGCCGCTGCTTGATTCCTGGATGTTGTTCGATAACTCAAAGGCAAAGCCTCTATTTATCGCGAAGAGGCGGAACGGCAGCAGAGAAACGGCTAATGAAGAACTTTTTTATGCTATACAGACAATCGCGAGGTAACAAATGAAAAAAAGAATGTCTTTACAGGATAAGGCTGAAGTAGCATTAAAAAAAGCTGTGAGGGAAGTCGTGAAGCGGCATAAGAAAACGGGCCGCCCGCTGGCGGTATGGGAAAATGGCAAGACCGTCCGTATTTCTCCGAATACAGTAAAGTAAACCAATCTTTTCTTTAAGTTACATTCGCTTGGCAGAAATGGTTGAGGTGTCAAATGGATAAGGCATCGATCGATCAGGAATATGCCGCAAGCCCTGAATTCTACAAGGACATAATCGACAGCGTATCCGTGGGCGGGATATTTGTCGACAAGACCCGCACCATCAGGCACTGCAACGCCTACGTCAACAGGATATTCGGCTATAAGAAGGCTGAACTCCTCGGCAAGAGGACGGACATCCTCTACGGCGACAGGCGCAAGGACCCCAGCGACAAGAACGAGATCTACGATCACCTCGAGAAAAACGGCTATCACATAGGAAGCGCGCTGGGCACGAAGAAAGACGGCGGTTCCGTCCCCTTAACCCTCTACACATTCATCATAAAGGAGAATAGCGGAGCCTTCATCTTCATAAAAGAGGCCGAGCTAAAGAAAGAGGAGATCGCGAGGAACGCGGAAAAACTCCTGCAGGACCTCCTGGACAATATACCCGACATGATATACTTTAAGGACATGGAGAACCGCTTCATCCTGGTAAACAGGGCCCACGCGGAAGCGCTCGGCCTGACTCCGCGCGAGGTCATAGGCAAGAGCGACCTCGACCTCTTCCCGAAAGAACTGGCGGAAAAGTATTTTGAAGACGACAACGAGATACTGAGTACCGGCAAGGCGGTAATTGGCAAGATAACTTCGGCGAAGCGGCCCGACGGAGGCACGACCTACGTGAGTACGACGAAGGCGCCCCGCTTCGACGAAAACTTAAAAGTAATAGGCACCATCGGCATCACGCGCAACATAACCGACAAGATGATCGCGGAAGAGGAGCTGCGCCTGCATAAGGACCGCCTCGAGGAGCTCGTGAATGAGCGCACCAAGGAGCTGGAAGAAGAGAAGCAGAAATTGCTCCGGATGTACAATATAAAATCGGATTTCACGGCCATGGTCTCCCATGAGCTGCGCACCCCGATCTCGACCATAAAAGAAGGTGTCGGGATAGTCGCGGACGGGACCGCCGGGGGCCTTAACAGCGACCAGCGAAATTTTCTGGATAGGGCCATGGAGTCGATAGACAGGCTCTCCAGGCTCATAAACGACGTCCTCGATTTCTCCAAGCTGGAGAATAAGAAGGTCGAATTCAATATCGTCGAGGGCAACCTGAACGGCCTGATAGACCAGGTCGTAAAGAGTTACGCGCCCGTCGTCGAAAAGAAGGGCCTGAAACTCACGGCGAAACTCGATCCATTCCTGCCCCTGGTGAGATTTGACCCTGACCGCATATCGCAGGTCCTCTACAACCTCATATCAAACGCCATAAAATTCACGGAAAAAGGCTCTATCACCGTGGAGACAAAAAAAGAGGATTCGGCGGTGGTGACTACGATCCAGGACACGGGTATCGGCATAAAGAAGGAAGACCTCTACAGGATATTCGAGAAGTTCGAGCAGATAAGTTCCGAGGAATCCGGCAAGACGGAAGGCGCGGGCCTGGGGCTGGCCATCTGCAAGCAGATAGTGGAACAGTTAGGCGGCCGCATATGGGTGGAGTCGAAATACGGCAAAGGCTCCAAGTTCATATTCACGCTGCCTGTATAGCGCGGCGGCGCGCTCTTAAAAAGGGCCCTTCATTAACAAAGAGGTAAAGGTGAAGACATTTAAGGTAGGCATAGCGGGGTGCGGGACGATATTTCCCATGCACGCAGAGTCTCTGAAGAAGGTGAAAGGCGTTGAGCTTGCCGCGGTATGCGACATAAAAGAATCCCGCGCTAAACAGGCCGCGAGGAAATACGGCGCCAGACATTATGTAAGTTACCGTAAGATGCTTAAAGAGGGGCATCTAGACAGCGTCCATATATGCACCCCCCATCACCTGCACGCGCCCATGGCCATAGAGGCGGCCGGGATGGGCGTAAACGTCCTCAGCGAAAAACCTATAGCCATAAAGCTCGACGACGCCGAAAGGGAGATAAAGGCGGCGCGTGAGAACAGGGTAAAGCTCGGCGTCATCTTCCAGAACAGGTTCAATCCCGGTTCGGCGCTCATAAAGAAAAATCTCGAAAACGGGCGGCTGGGAAAGATAAAGGCGGGCAGGATAGTCCTCTCCTATCATAAGCCGGACAGTTATTATAAGAAGAGCGACTGGAAAGGGACCTGGGACAAGGAGGGCGGCGGCGTCGTCATAGACCAGGCGATACACTCCCTGGATCTGGTCAGGTGGTTCGTAGATGACGAGGTCGATTACGTAGAGGCGAATATAGCAACCAGGATGCACTCATCTATAGAGGTGGAGGACTGCGCCGAGGGTGTGGTAAAATTCAAAAAGGGCGCGTACATCTGCTTTTACCTCATGAACTTCTACTCATACGACGACGACGTGGAACTGGAGCTGGACTGCCGGAAGGGCCGGGCGAACATGATAAAGGACTCCGCTACGATAGGTTTTTATAAGGGCGGAAAGGTCTCTGCGGGCCCTAAAAAGAATGAATATATGGATTACGGCGGCGGTGTCAAGGACTACTGGGGTTTCTGCCACTACAACCAGATAAGGGAGTTTTACGACGCCTTAAGGCACGGGCGGACGCCCGCTATAAACGGCCTGGACGGCCTCAAGACCCAGGAGATAGTCTGGGCCATCTACGAATCCTCGAAGATAAAAAAGAGGGTCTACCTGTAATTAAAGTGATTTGAGGTAAAAGAACCTCAATATAAAAAGAAGAGCCAGTATATATACCAGCCAGGACACGCCTTTCCGCTTCCCCGAAAACAATTTAAGCGCCGCGTAACTTATGAATCCTATCGCTATCCCGGTCGCTATGGAGAAGGTGAGCGGCATCAGTATCATGACGAGAAACGCCGGCAGGGATTCGCTGTAGTCCTTCCAGTCTATTTTTGTTATCGAGTGCATCATCATGCTGCCCACTATGATGAGCGCCGGCGCCGTTACGGGCCTTAAGATAGCTCCCGCGGCCGTCGTGTAACCGCCGCCTATCATCTTGACGAGAGGCGAAAAGAATAGGGCCGCCAGAAAGAGGAGCCCCGTCACTATACTCGTTAGCCCCGAACGCCCGCCGCTGGCTATGCCGGAGGCCGATTCTATGTAACTGGTGACCGTCGGCGTCCCGCAGGCGGCCCCGACACACGTCCCTATGGCGTCGGTCATCATCGCCTTCCCCACGCGCGGGAACTTGCCGCCCTTTATAAATCCGCCTATCTCCCCCACGCCTGCCAGGGTGCCCATAGTGTCGAATATATCCATGAAGAGAAATACGAATATTATGGAGACGAACCCCACCTTCATGGCGCCCGCTATGTCCATCTTGAGAAAGGTCGGCGCCATGGACGGAGGGAGTGAAACGACACCTTCAAAATTCACGACATCGAAGAGGATCCCCGCCAGAGCCGTTATCAATATGCCCCAGAGGACCGCGCCCGGCGTCTTCTTTATGAGCATAACACCCGTTATGACCAGGCCCAGCACCGCGAGCATCGTAGGGACGCTGGTGACATCGCCGAGTGCAACGAGGGTTGAAGGATGTTTCACGATAACGCCGGCGTCTATCAGCCCCACGAACGCTATCAACATGCCTATGCCGCACGCGGTCCCGTATCTCAATGAGGCCGGTATGGCCTCTATGAGAGCCTGCCTTATCCTGGTAAGCGTCAATATTATGAAAAGGATCCCCTCTATGAAAACGCAGCCCAGGGCCACCTGCCAAGAGATACCCATCGTGAGGCATATGGTATAGGTGAAGAAGGCATTCTCTCCCATGCCGGGGGCAAGGGCGATCGGGTAATTGGCGTAGGCTCCCATCATGATGGTGCCTATGGCCGCGGCGATGCATGTGGCCGTCATGGCGGAGCCGAAGTCCATGCCGGTCTGCGCTATCATGGCAGGATTGACGAAGATTATATAGGCCATCGTCATGAACGTCGTAAATCCCGCCACCACTTCCCGCCGGATGCTGGTATTCAGGGCATTTAGGCCGAAAAAATCTTCTATGAGGCGCTTCATGACGCGAAACCTCCTAATGTCGCCCTGACCGTGTCCCTAAGCCTGGCGAAATCGCCGGGCTGGAACGTATCGGTTTCTACCGGAGGAAAGACCCTTATCCTGGAAGATACCTTATTGTTAAAAACCCAGCTGCCCTTGGGGATGACATCCCTGGTACCTTCGATGGAGATCGGCAGGACCGGCCTCTTCTCCTTTATGGCGAGTTTGAAGGCGCCGTTCTGGAACTCCTTTATCTCGTTCGTATCGCTCCTCGTCCCTTCCGGAAAAAAGAGTACCGATACGTCGTTCCGAAGCCATCCGGCGGCCTCCCGGTAGACCTTTTTTATGCTGGAAAATTTACCGCGGGTGAGTTTGATGTGCCTGGCGAGCGACATGTTCCATCCTAAGACAGGCACCCTGAAGAGGCTCGCCTTGGCGACCCATTTGAACTGCATCCTTGTCTTATAAAGGACGGCGATATCGGCAAGACTCTGGTGATTGACCACCACCACATAGGTCCGGCGCGGGTCTATATTCTCGAGCCCCTCGACGACAAGTCTCCAGTAGGGGTTCAATTTAACTGCCGCGTCGCACCACCAGAAACACTGGGCATGCGCCAGGGCGCGTTTTTTGTCAAACGGCATGATGACTGCCGACAGGAGCATCGCGAAGAAGAGAATAACCAGAAGAACCGACTCCGCGGCCCATATCGCTGCCGATATCAACATACTCATTTTTTGTAAGGATATTTGTTCAGGATCTTAAGCACACTATCCGCGGCCTTCGGCATCTTAACCTTGTTCTTAAGGAGTATCTCGCTAGCCGAAACGCGCTTTCCGTAAAGTTCCGCGTCTGCCTCCCGGTGTTCCGCGATGACCGCGCCTTCCAGCTTGACCCCGGCGAAGAGGCCCCTGCTCCTGGAATAAGAGAGTATGCCGCCCTTAAGCTGTATATCCGTCGACGCCTCGGCTGACCTGCCGACCGGACCTGCCGCCACATCCGCGTCTGCCCCGAGCTTGAACTTTCCCTGCAATAAACCGTCGACGCTTCTTCTATTCATCACAAGAAGCACGAAGTCGGTCGCCTGTCCGCCTATCTGCCACCCGAAACTTCCCCCGGCGATCGTGAATACAGCCGGCGGGGACCATTTTCCGGTCGTCTCGTCTCGCACCATCATAATACCCTGTCCGTATTTTCCGCCTATAACGAACCCTGCCGATATCGTGGAAGGAAATATCGCGATAGCGCGGCAACTCCTCAAGAGGTCCTCGGGGATGCTCTGGTCGGGCATCTCCTGCACCTCGCCCAGTATCCTGCCCGACTCTTCGACGAGCGCCGTCCATTTATCCTCGGCCAGACCCTCTTTAACCGTAAAGATAAGCGACAAAAGAAACACCATCCCCAGCAAAACCGCTACTCTCCTCATAAAACCCCTCCTTTTTAGATGATATTATACGCTGTTTTTTATTTTAATCAAGCCTTCACCACCGCCAGGCCGCTCCCGCATACACGGCCGCCTCCTGCCGGGATTTGAGAAGGTTTAAAAAGACCTCCCCGTCGCCCTTGAATATCCTGCGGGACAGTTCCAGCCCGATAGCCATCGCGTGCTGCCCCTGACCGTCACGCTCCATCTCAAAATTAAGACTCAAATCTTTCCTCAAATTCCACTTTCCGAAGAAGGTGATCGCCCTTCTTACGGGCGCCTTGCGGCCGGAGAGCCTTATCCCCAGTTCGTATCGAATTCGGCCCGCGGCGAATATCCCGGCGTTCGCCTCGAAATCGAACGCGGAGCCGTCCTTTCGGCTTATGACATAGGATATATTTAAAGCGTCCTTTATCTCCCAGCGCCCCTTAAAGGCAAGGATATGGGTCGTCCGCTTCTTCCTTACTAGAGAGGCCTTTTCGTACTGATAGACGATGCCGTGGCGCTTATCCAACTGCCACGCGCCTTTCAGGGTGAGGATATCGTTCCTGCCCTTTTCCTTCCTTACATGAAAGGAGAGCCTGTTGTCCTTGTCCGCCTTCCATGAACCGCTTAAATTCAATACATATGTCGACCGCGCGGCGTCCTTTGAGGCCGTCGTGACGGCAAAGAGAAGGTTTCCTTTGCCGGCATCCAGGATCTCTCCTTGCAATGTTACCTTATCTCCGAAAGTCGCCCTGCCCCATTTATCAAAAGTTAAACACAGATTATGGTCGTCCGTCAACGACCATTCGCCTTTGAGTTTGACCTGGTGAGGTATCTTCCCGCCTTCTGAAACGGGGGCCTTTACATGATAGGAGAGATTGTTGCCGCCGTCCAGCCTGAACCGTCCGTCGAGGGCCTTCCGGAACTTCGGAAGGCCGCTCTTTCTACCGGATATATCGAAGATCAGG
>CAZPYQ010000066.1:0-7448 GCA_964590585.1 uncultured Planctomycetia bacterium
CCGCAAGCAGCACCGACGGGTACAGACAGAACAGCGGCCTTGAGAAGGTGGATTTTAACGATGCCTTCACGATCCGGCCGGCAGATTTTCTGAACATAAGGTTCGATAACGGCTACCACCGCGACTGGTACGGGCAGCCGGGGCTCCTCTCGGACCTCCAGATCGAAAGGGACGGAATGAAGGCAACGAGGTTCAAGGACGATCGGGGGAAGATGGAGGATTTTTACGTGATGCCGGGTTTTGATCTTAGATTGGGCGAGAGGGGGGAGTCGATTACCCTTGCCAGCGATTTTATAATGCGCGGGAGGAGGACGGCTTCGCTCTTCGATTACACCACATACTGGTACTGGTATGAGATAAATAACCACATAAAGACATACGGCGTCACGCCAAAGGCCATTGTCGAATTTCCGGTATTGGGCATGCCTAACAGGGCCGTCTTCGGCCTCGACTACTATAATTATAAGGATGAGATATTGAGCACCGACTATAATAACCAGGTAGCTGGGGACAGGAGGCAGAAAGACCGCATCGTCATCACCGAGCAGACGGTAGGCCTGTACGCCACAGAATCGATCGATATAACGCCGCGGCTCACCGCAAACGGCGGTTTCCGGTATGAGATGGCGGGATACCGCTTCGACCAGGAAGCGATACTCTTAAGCGAGAACACAAAGCGGCAGTATGAATATGCCTTTGACTGCGGCGTCAATTATAAGTATAACGACTCTTCGGCCGTCTATGGCACCATGGCCAGGTCCTTCCGCATGCCGGCAGTGGACGAGTGGTACCAGTCGTATCTCATGATGCCATGGGGGGCGGTGACCGGAGGCATGAACCTGGACCTTCTTCCGCAAACAGGCATGCATTACGAGGCAGGCGTAAGGGACAGGTCCTTAAAATTCCTCAGCATCGACGCCGACTATTTCCTGGCTGACATTAGGCACGAGCTCTTCTTCGACCCCTGGGTCGCGTGCGTCAACGCCGTATATGACCGCACGATCCGCCACGGCATGGAGCTGGAGACACACCTCTTCCCGGAGGAGGACCTCGATATATATGCCCGTTACACTTACGAAAAGGCGTTCTTTGTCGGCAGCCACTATGCCGGCAACGAACTCCCTATGGTGCCGCGGCATAAGGCGTCATGGGGGATAAATTACACTTTCATGAAATGCGTGGATGTCAATTACACGTTCAATTTTGTAGGGCCGAGGAGGTTCATAAGCGACCAGCACAATACCATGCGCCGGATGAAGTATTTCATCACAAACGACATCAGGGTCTCGTACCATAAATACGGCTTAGAGATATTTGGCGCCCTCAATAATATATTCGACTACAGATACTCCGAGCTGGGCGCGTACGGGCAGTACTACCCCTCCAGCGGCCGGAACTTCCTGGTGGGGACCAGGTACAAATTCTGACCGCAGATTTTTCTTGACAAAAAGAACGGATTTCGTATAATGGTCATTTGTTAGCACTCGGATGAAAGGAGTGCTAATTTTGAAACGGTGCAAAGTGTGGCTATCTTAAGGATCGATTTTGCACGCAAAATTGAAAGGAGGTAGTAAAGGCATGAAGATTCAACCGTTGGCGGACAGGGTAGTGGTCAGGGTTCTTGAGGCCAAGGAGGTAACGAAGGGCGGCATAGTCCTTCCTGACACGGCGAAGGAGAAACCCCAGGAGGCTGAGGTTATAAGCGTGGGAAAGGGCAAGGTTTCCGATGAGGGCAAGGCGATAACGCCCGAGGTGAAACCCGGAGACAAGGTGCTTTTCGGTAAATATTCCGGCACCGAAATAACGATAGACGGAAACGAGTACTTGATTTTAAAGGAAGAGGACATTTTAGCGATAGTTAAATAAAAGGTAAGGAGGACGAGCAAAGTGGCAAAGCAATTACTTTATAATGAAGAGGCGCGCAGGAAGATATTGAGCGGCGTTGAGCAGCTCTCGAGGGCCGTGAAGGTGACGCTTGGCCCGAAGGGCAGAAACGTCGTCCTCGATAAAAAGTTCGGCGCTCCGACCATCACGAAGGATGGTGTTACCGTAGCGAAGGAGATAGAATTGAAGGACCCCTATGAGAATATGGGCGCGGAGCTCGTGAAAGAGGTCGCCTCTAAGACGAGTGACGCGGCAGGAGACGGCACGACTACTGCCACGCTTCTCGCAGAGTCCATATTTAGAGAGGGCACCAAAAACGTGACCGCAGGATCAAACCCGATGGCGCTCAAAAGGGGTATAATGAAGGCGGTTGAAAAGGTCATAGAAGAGTTGAAGAAGCTCTCGAAGCCGATAAACTCAAAGGATAAAAAAGAGGTCTCTCAGGTTGCGACCATCGCGGCCAATAACGACCATGAGATAGGCGACCTGATAGCCGAGGCGATGACCAAGGTAGGAAAAGACGGTGTTATAACGGTTGAAGAGGGCAAGGCGTCCAAGACGGAGCTCGAGGTGGTCGAAGGCATGGAGTTCGACCAGGGATACCTTTCTCCGTATTTTGTTACGGATGCCGAAAGGATGCAGTGCGTCCTTGACGATCCTTATATCTTGATCCACGAGAAGAAGATATCAAGCATGAAGGATATTCTGCCGGTCCTGGAGAAAGTGGCGAAGATGGGCAGACCCTTAGTCATCATCTCCGAGGAGACCGAAGGCGAGGTCCTGGCGACGCTTGTCGTGAACAAAATAAGGGGCACCCTTCAATGCGCGGCCGTCAAGGCGCCGGGTTACGGCGACAGGAGAAAGGCGATGCTCGAAGATATCGCTATCCTTACAGGCGGTAAGGCGATAACGGAGGATCTCGGTATAAAGCTTGAGAACGTGAAGATTGAAGATCTTGGCAGGGCCAAGAGGGTAAAGATAGACAAGGACAATACGACCATAGTTGAAGGCGCTGGAAAGTCATCCGATATAACCGGAAGGATCTCACAGATAAAAAAGCAGATTGATGATACCGATTCCGATTATGATAAGGAAAAGCTGCAGGAGCGTCTAGCGAAACTCGCGGGAGGAGTCGCTGTCATAAATGTCGGCGCCGCTACAGAAACGGAGATGAAGGAAAAGAAGGCCAGGGTCGAGGACGCGCTTCACGCAACGCGCGCCGCAGTCGAAGAGGGGATAGTCCCAGGCGGCGGTGTTGCGCTCTTAAGGTGCGTATCAGCCCTGGAGGGCGTGAAGTTTCCGGGCGACGAGCAGATCGGCGTAGAGATAATAAGGCGCGCTCTCGAGGAGCCTATCAGGCAGATAGTGAATAATGCCGGGCTCGAGGGTTCCGTGGTGGTCAATAAAGTGAAGGAAGAGAAGACCAATGTGGGATACGACGCCGAAAAGGATAAATATTCGGACATGATACAGGCTGGCGTCATAGACCCCACAAAGGTGACCCGTACGGCGCTTATCAACGCTTCCAGTATAGCGGCGCTCATGATAACAGCCGAAACTGTCGTGACGGATATACCGGAAGAGGAGAAGGCCCCTGCGATGCCGGGCGGAATGCCGCCAGGCGGTATGGGTGGGATGTATTAAGAGGGGTAAATAGATAAGAGTACAGAGAACAGAGTACAGAGAACAGAAACGTGGCCCGGAAGAAAAACCGGGCCACGTTTTTGTATTTTATGAGATGACGAAATTGACTATCTTCTCCTTGACGTAGAGCTTCTTTTTGATGGTCTTGCCGGCGGCCTGCTTCTTTACCCCTTCTAATTCGAGCGCCTTTAACAGGATGGCTTCTTCCGCCAGACCCCTTTTGACCGTAAGGGTCCCGCGAAGTTTTCCGTTCACCTGAACGGGTATCTCTATCGTGTCCGTGACGATAATGCGCCTGTCATGTGAGGGCCACTTGGCCTCAAAGACGCTTCTTTTGTGGCCCGTCACCTCCCAGAGCTCTTCCGCAAGGTGAGGGGCAAATGGGGCCAGGAGGGTGATATAGGCGTCAACTGTCTTCCTCGAGACCTTTCCGGCTTTGACCTCTCCGGATGATGCGGCGTTTAAGAACTCCATGAAGGCGCTTATCGCGGTATTCAGTTTGAAATCCTCGAGACGCTCCGTCACCTTGCATATCAGGGTATTTATTTCAAAGGCCGCTTTTCCGTCGTCTTCGTCTCCGGCCGAACTTTTCCTGTCAAGCACCCAATCCCAGGACCGCCTTAAAAATTTATAGACGCCTTCGATGCCGCGATCGCTCCACTCGGAGTCGACCTCCGGCGGTCCGACAAAAAGTTCGTACATCCTTATAGTATCCGTGCCGTATCTTGAAACAAGTTCGTCGGGGTTTACGACATTGCCTTTCGACTTTGACATCTTTTCCAGTTTTCCGGTCTTCTCATTTTCTTTCAATATCATGCCCTGGTTAAAGAGCCGCTCGAAAGGCTCGTCGAATTTAAGGCAGCCCGAATCATACAGGACCTTCGTGAAGAATCTGGCGTATAGAAGATGAAGTATGGCATGTTCGACGCCTCCCACGTAACAGTCTACGGGAAGCCATCTGTTTACGGTATCCTTATCGAAAGCCGCGCTATCGAGGTCCGGATTGGGATATCTTAAGAAGTACCAGGACGATCCGGCCCATTGCGGCATCGTATCTGTTTCTCGCTTCGCGTTTCCTCCGCATTTAGGGCATCTCGTATTCACGAATTTATCTATGTTTGCCAAGGGCGATTTACCGGTTCCGCTCGGCTGGTATTTTTCCACGTCAGGCAACAATAGCGGCAGATCCTTCTCGCTTAAAGGAACCTCGCCGCACTTATCGCAATATACTATAGGTATGGGCTCGCCCCAGTACCTCTGCCGTGAATATATCCAATCCCTGAGCTTGTATTTGACCGCCGTCTTTGCCAGCCCCTTGGCCTCAAGGACCTTTGCTATCTCCGCCTTGCCGGTTGCGGAATCGAGGCCGTTGAACTCTCCGGAATTTATCATCCTGCCTCCGGCCGTATATGCCGCTTTTAATGTTCCGTCCGGACCCCTTTCGCTATCTCTGCTCTCGATAACTTCTCTTATGGGCAGTTTAAATTTTTTCGCGAACTCAAAGTCCCGTTCGTCGTGGGCCGGCACGCACATTATGGCGCCGGTGCCGTAGTGAGCGAGGACATAATCGCCTACCCATACCGGTATCTTTTCGCCGTTTACGGGATTTATCGCGATTGCGCCGGTCGCGACACCGGTCTTCTCCCTGGTTTCGGAGACCCTGTCTATTTCCGATATCTTGCGCGCCTCGGATGCGTATTTTTCTACCGAGGCCTTATTTTCTGGCCGCGTGATCTTTGAGACAAGCGGATGTTCGGGCGCGAGAACCACATATGTCGCGCCGAAGAGCGTATCGGGCCGGGTGGTGAATACCGCCAGGTCCGTGAGCTTCTCACACGGTTCATAGACCTTGAAAGTTATCTCCGTGCCTTCGCTTTTGCCTATCCAGTTTGCCTGCATCACCTTGACCTTCTCCGGCCACTTCAACTTTTCGAGATCCTTAAGGAGCCTCTCCGCGTAATCGGTTATCTTGAGCATCCACTGCATCATATCCTTTTTGGTGACCTCGGATTCGCACCTCTCGCATCTTCCGCCTACGACCTCCTCGTTGGCGAGGCCCGTTTTACAGTTTGGGCACCAATTTATAGGCATGGATTTACGGTACGCCAGGTTCTTCTGGTACATCTTTAAAAATATCCACTGGGTCCACTTATAATATTCCGGAGAGCTGGTATTTATCTCTTTTTGCCAATCATACATCGCCCCTATTTCGTATAACTGCCTCTTCATGTTGGCGATGTTGTTCCGGGTGTTTATCTTTGGGTGTATATTCTTTTTTATGGCGTCGTTCTCGGCGGGAAGCCCGAACGAATCCCAGCCCATGGGATGGAGGACCTCATACCCCTGGATCTTCTTGTACCTGGCCCATACGTCGGATATGACATAGCCGCGCCAGTGGCCGACATGAAGCCCCAATCCGGAAGGGTAGGGGAACATGTCCAGACAGTAGTATTTCTCTTTTTTTGAGGCGATGTCCGTCTTGTGGGCGCCCGATGCGTCCCATCTTGCGCGCCACTTCTTTTCTATCGCCTGGGGGTTGTAGCTCTCTTCCATCGCATTGTCCTGTGAAAGACGTTAAATTTAACAAATTTTACCATATACCGCTTCAAAAATCAATAGTGCAGAAAAACGAAGAGGATGATTACACAGATTTTAGAAAGATTGCACAGATTAGTCACCGCTGTTTCAAAATCTGTGTAATCTTATTTTTTAACCTGTGCAATCATTTTAATATATTGACAAAGATATCCCATTTAAGTAATATAGGACAAACGGAGGATAATAATGGCACAATTTTATGTTGGAGTCGACAGGAAGGCGCGGCGCTGTTACGGTTTCGATGAGATAGCGCTCGTGCCGGGCAAGGTGACGATAAATCCGAATGAAGTGGACACCTCTTGGATGTTGGGCGGAAAGAAGTACAAGGTCCCTATATTAGCCGCGGCCATGGACGGCGTAGTCGACGTCAGGTTCGCTATCGCCATGGGCAGGCTCGGCGGCCTGGCCGTATTAAACTTAGAGGGCGTCCAGACGCGCTATGAGGATCCGGGCGGGGTGCTGGATAAGATAGCCAAGGCGAGCCCCGAAGAGGCGACCAAGCTGGTCCAGGGCATATACGTCGAGCCTGTAAAGGAAAAGCTCATCTCAAAGAGGATAGAGGAGATAAAACGCGCCAAGGTGCCTGCGATAGTGAGTTCCATCCCGCAGAAGGCCGAGAGGTTCGGCGCGATCGCTCAAGAGGCCGGCGTGGACGTATTCATAGTCCAGTCGACCGTAACTACGGTAAGGCACCTGTCGAAAGAATACAAGGCCCTGGACTTCAGGAAGTTCTGTAAGGCGATGAAGGCGCCCGTCATCATAGGAAACTGCGTAACTTATGAAGTGGCCCTTGAGCTGATGGACGCCGGGGCCAGCGCGCTCCTGGTGGGCATAGGCCCTGGCGCCGCGTGCACGACGCGGGGTGTCCTGGGGATAGGCGTGCCGCAGGTCACGACGACGATAGACTGCGCCGCGGCGAGGAACGACTATTTTAAAAAGAAGAAGAGATACGTTCCTATAATAACCGACGGCGGCATGTCGTCCGGCGGCGATATCTGCAAGGCGTTCGCCTGCGGCGCCGACGCGGTCATGGTGGGTTCCGCGTTTGCCAGGACCAAAGAGGCCCCCGGCAGGGGGTATCATTGGGGTATGGCTACACCGCACGCAAACCTGCCGCGCGGCACGCGGATTAAGGTGGGGACGACGGGAAGCCTCGAGGAGATATTATACGGACCCGCCAAACTGGACGACGGTTCGCAGAACCTCATGGGCGCCTTGATGACATCCATGGGAAACCTGGGTGTCAGAGATATAAAAGAGATGCATGCCACGGAAATCATAATAGCGCCATCCATACAGACCGAGGGGAAGGTCTTCCAGGT
>CAZPYQ010000067.1:0-7445 GCA_964590585.1 uncultured Planctomycetia bacterium
GTATACCTATGAGATGTCCAGGGCGATAAGAGAGCGCGATAAGGATATAAAGATAGTCTGGGGCGGCGTCCATCCAACGATGCTGCCCGAAGATTGTCTCAAAGAGGATTGTATAGATATAGTCTGCCTGGGAGAGGGGGAAGAGTTGATAGTGGAGCTGGCGGAGGCCCTTACGGAGAAGAGGGACTTAAGAAGCGTGGATGGGATAGGGTACAAGTCGGGCGGAAGGTTCGTTATAAATCCCAGGAGGCCCTTCATAACCGAGCTCGACAAATGCGAACCGGATTGGGGACTCATCGATGATTTCGAGAATTGCGTCACGGTCCTGCCTGACGGAAGACGGCAGGTGGATTTCGTCGCCTCGAGGGGCTGTCCCTATAACTGCGGCTTTTGTTATAACCTTAAGTTTAACGCGCGTAAGTGGCGCAAACACTCCATCGACTACGTGGTGGAGAAGATAGCGTTTTTAAGAAAATCGCGCGATATAAGGGCCATCCAGTTCCACGATGACAATTTCTTCGCGGACATGGATAGGGCGTTCGCCATCCTGGAAAGGCTCAAAGAAATGGACGTGGTCGCCACGTCCTGCATGATAAGGCTCGAGGCGCTGGATGAAAAGATATTGAAGAGATTACAGGGCCTTGGCGTCAGGCGCATATTCGTCGGCTGGGAGGCGGGGAGCGACAGGATATTAAAATTGATAAATAAGGGCCTGACGCGCGAGATAATATTCGAAAAGTTTAAACTTCTTTCCAACTTTCCGGATATTTCGGTCACCGCCGCCAGCATAATAGGTTTTCCGACAGAGACGTGGGACGATATATGCCGGACGATGGATACGGGCGTAAGATTATCGGAGATAGTCCCCGATATAGTGGTGACCTTCCAGACATTCATCCCGTATCCGGGTTCGCATCTATATGACCTGGCCTTAAAAGACGGCTTTACGCCGCCTAAAGATATGCGCGGCTACGATATGTTCGACACCTTCACGGGCCATATGGAGCTTAAGTGGCTTCCGTGGGCCGGAGAGGGAACCAAGACCGTATTCTACAGGATAGATAAATACGGGAAACTGCTCACCCACTCGAAGGGGTCCAGTCTTTTAAGGACGATAGGGAAGGACCTCTTCTACCGCCTGGCGAAGGCGCGCCTTAAAGCCAAGTTCTTCGTCTTTCCGTGGGAGATAGCGGTCCTGCACAGGTTCAACAGGTACTATAACCCGAAATGCCCCGTATAGGAAGATGGCGATGCGTAAGGTACTCATAATATCGTATCTCTGGCCGCCCATGGAAGGCGTGGGCCTTATAAGGGCGCTTAAATTCGCCAAATATCTGCCTGAATACGGGTGGCAGCCCGTGGTGCTGACGATAAAAAATGATAGCAATCTTGATAGGAAAGAGCAAGAATATCTGGCTAATATGACTGTTTACAGAACCGAATATAGAGATTTGAAGGATGAGTTTAAAAAACTCCTTTACAAGGGCCCCGCTAATGATACCAGACAATACGACGTTTTAAAAAAACTCCTTTTCATACCTCTAAGACTGGCCATGGGCCCGGATGACCAGATAGGCTGGCGCGGATTCGCCGTGGACGCCGGCCTTAAAGCGATAGATGAAGAAAAGGTGGATCTTATATTCAGCACCTCTCCTCCGGAGACGACCCATCTCATAGCGCAGGAGCTTAAAAAACGTCGAAACCTGCCATGGGTGGCGGATTTGAGAGACCTCTGGGCGGAGGACCATTATAGAAAAAGGCCATTCGTCAAGAAGCTTATGCTGAAATCCATGGAAAAAAGGGTCCTCTTTGACACCGACCTTTTATTGACCGTATCGAAGCCCTGGGCCGATAAGTTAAGCGGCTCTATGGGCAACGATAAAAAAGCAGCTGTCATAGAGAACGGTTTCGATGAGGAGGACTTCAAAGGTATCCCCTTCAGGAAGAACGAGAAGTTCACGATAACCTATACGGGGAAGCTTAATAAGGATAATCAGCCCATAGAGGGTTTCTTTAAGGCGCTCAAGGGCCTGATAGAGGCCGGCGGCATAGACCGGGAAAAGATAGAGGTCAAATTTTATCTTCTGGGTCATGAGAGGCCTGGCATAGATGGCATAGCCAGAGCCTATGGCCTTGAAGGCGTGGTCAGGCCATTCGAAGGCGTAGGTTACGAGAGATCTTTGGAGATACAGAGGGCATCGGACATATTGCTTTTTGTGCAATGGCAGGGCCCGGGCAGCGATGGCTGGTACTCGGCGAAGCTGTATGATTATATCGGCGCCAGGAGGCCCATCCTGGCCATGGCAAAAAAAGGCGGTATTGTAGAGGCCCTTATCGATGCGACCGGAAGCGGCCTGGTGGTTGAGGATGAGACAGGCCTGAAAGAGGCGATATTGAAATTCTATGACGAGCACGAAAGAAAAGGCGATGTGGGTTATGGAGGAGACGAGGCCCGGATAGCCGGGCATACCAGGAGGCTCCGGGCAAAGGAGCTGGCAGGATTATTCGATGAGCTTTTTTGAATTAAAAAAACTTTCCAGGGTGGCGCGGTCTGTCTTAAAGGGCAGTTTGCCTTCGAGGCAGGCGCCGTCGTACGCGAATTTTTGCGTACATACCGAGATGCTGTATGACAGGAAGATATACCAGCCGCTTCTGGAGTTCTCAAGAGATTTCAACTCCCTTACGGGGCGGCGCATCACCATCTGCGTTACCACACCCCTATCGCCATTGGTCAAGAGGGATATGTCCAGATATCATCTTCCGGACGATATATGCCTCTCAAGGATAAGAGAGTTGAAAAAAAATGCCGATATAGGCTACCACGGCCATTTCTACAAAGAAACGGGCGGCAGCTTAACGGAAATCTCAACCGCAAATTTTGAAAAGGATCTGGTGGCGGAACAGATAGCGTCGGAAATAGGATGGCTGGGCAAAGCGGGCGTGGAGCCGAAGGTGTACATAGCGGGATGGTGGTTCCTGAACGGCGAGATAGTGAGCGAACTCGAAAATTTCGGCATAGAGGTCGACGTTTCGGTGCGAAAGGGTAAGCCGGATTTTTTCGGAGGCAAATATCCGAAGGAGGATAAAATACCTCCGTACGGCCGGCCTTTCGTGCTTCCTCCGTCAAAAGGCATAGTCGAGATACAGAGCGTCTTCGGCCCGGTGATGCCGCCTTTTTTCATGAAGGGACACTTAAGCGAATACCTGGATGAGGGTAAGAACGAGAAACTCTTTTTCGTCTTTCCGCTGCATGACTGGGATATATCGAAATATCGCCGCAATATATGGGCGAATGTCCTGACGCTTGGAAAATCTAAAGGCGTTATAGATTGGATGGATATCCGGAAGATGCGGGAGGCCTTCAGATCGGAGAGCCAAAGCGGGTGAACAGCGTATATAACACAAAATCCTGGACAGACAAATTCATCTCCGCCGGGCCTTCGGACCGTTATGACGAAGCCCGCGTAGATATGATAATGGATATCATACCGCCTGATGTGAGATCAGTGCTTGACGCCGGTATAGGCGGCGGATACATTTTTAAGAGATTAAAAGAGCAAAAGGGCCTGGCCCCCTTTGGATTCGATATATCGCTTGAGATGCTTCAAAAATCAAAAGACGGCAGGGTATGCGCGTGCGATATTAAAAAGATACCTTTTAAAGACAGGTCCTTCGATCTTGTCATCGCGGCCGATATCATAGAGCATATAGCTAAGGATGCTTTCGATGAAAGCGTATCCGAACTGGCCAGGGTGGCGAAGGATTATATACTGATAAACAGCCCCTATAGAGACGCCTTCAACTGGCCGGTGGCGTTGTGCGATAAATGTAACAGGGAATTTAACATCTATGGTCACATGAGAAGCGTAGATATGAAACTTATAAGGGGATCTTTTGGCAAGAGTTTCAGGGTCTTGAAGGCGGGGGTCATAGGGAGGAAGAGGGACCCGAGGCCCGCGCCCCTTGTATATATAGCACGGCGGCTCGGCAGGGCATACAGCAGGGAGGGCGCCGTCTGCCCGTATTGTTTCAATCCTTCGATCACCGCGCCCGAAAGGAACGCGATTGAGATGTTTTTTTCAAAAGCGGTTGGTTCTATCTTCTTCGTCATGGATAGGCTCATCCCGCCTTTTTTAAAAAGCGGAAGCGAGCTGTATGTTTTATTGCGCCGAAAGAAAGGGGCCTCATGACGAAAGACGGCTGGATGGAAGAGATTCGTGAAAGGGCCGCCGGATGCGCGGGCGATCTCCAGCCATGGCCGAATTATTTCTATTCCAAGGCGGAAGAACTGAAGGCCGTCTTTAATTTTTGTGATATGCCGGCCGGCGGAGACCTGCTGGAAATAGGCTGCGGCAACGGTTTCACCGCCTCGCTCTTATCCGGGAGGGCAAGACGGGTGATGGCGCTGGACCTGCCGCTAAAGGACCCGGCCAGCCACTCTGTCGGGATAAAGGCGGCCGGTGAACTTACAAAAAGGCTTGGCGTAAAGAATATGGGTATAATCGGCGCCTCGGCCGAGGCGCTTCCGTTCCCGAACGGGTCCTTTGATATCGTCCTGTCGGAATACGCGCTCCATTATGTAAAGCGCCCCGATATGGCCCTTAAGGAGATACACCGGGTGCTGAACGACAAAGGTACTTTCATAGCGGTCGTCCCGAATTTCACGGAAAGGGTATTCGCGCCTTTAATAAAATATGAGTATCTGGCCAAACGTGCGCTCCTCTTCGGGTTCAGGCCGAAAAAGAGACGGATGGCGGAATGCCGTCCCGATAGCGCGCTCCTCCCCGGGCTAAAGGAGAAGATGGGCGGCCTCGCCGACTGGCTCGGGCTAAAGCCAGACGGCGCCTATAAGAGTTTTACGGAGGAATTATTAAGGCACCGGCCATCTTCATGGAAACAGTTATTTTCGGCGAACGGGTTTAAGGTCGTCAATATGTTTTCGGTGCAGCTTTTACCCGCCGGGCTCTTCGACATACTGGGATCCGCGGCAGGCCGCCTCATGGCCCGGGCCATGAACGGCCTTAATTATTTCGTCGGGAATTCTCCGATAGCGAAAAGGGCGGCATATTCACTGGGGATAGCGGCCGTAAAGGATATATGAGAACCGTAATCGCGATAATCGACACTGTGGCATTCGTTCTTTTCGGGGCGCCCGTTATCGTCATGATATCCCTGATAATGGCCGCCACGTCCCTTTCCGGAAAGAAGAGGCGCGCGTCCAGGAAAGCCATGACCAGGTTTTCGTTCGTCGTCGCCGACCTCATAAGCGAGGAGCGCTCGGCGCTTAAAGAGGAGGTCCTTTTGGGCGATTACATCTTAAGGGACTATTCCGTATATCTGGATTATAATAATCCGTTTGACAGGTTCGAAAATGTGGACGACAGGATATATATCCATTCGATAGCCGCGCACCCGGATGGAGGATTATACAAGGCAGGGTTCTGCAGGGTCAACATGCTGGTTATCGAACTTAAAGCGCTCTTTACGGCTTTTTCCGCGATATACAAGGCCCGCGCGGATTTCGTGAAGGCCCACGATCCGCACATCTTGGGCTTGAACGGCCTCGTCGCGGGACGGCTCTTCAGGCTGCCGTTAGTCCTTCACATGAATTCGGATTTTGACATGAAATATGCCGGGACGGGCAGGACATCGTCCCCTCTTTTCATTTCGCGTTCCATGGAGAGGTTATTCGAGGCGTTCATAATGAATTCCTGCGACCTCATCATGGCAGACAGGAACTTTTACAAGACCTCACGCCATTTTCCGAAACGGTGCCTCGGCAAGTACAACGCATTCGGCGTCCGGGTCGCGGGAAGGCACTATTCCGAGCCCTCTTCGAGGAAAGACCTGAAAAGCGGCCTCGGCCTGGAAGGAAAGAAGATACTCCTCTATGTCGGCAGGCTCCATCCGGTCAAGTATCCGGAGGACGCCATAAAGGCGTTCTCCTTTATCAAAAAGGGCCTGCCGGAAAGCGCGCTTCTTATGGTGGGCGCGGGAGTTTTAAGGAAACGCCTTGAGGAGATGGCGGTAAAGAGCCATATAGGCCGCGATGTCCTGTTCCTGGGCGCCAGGAGGGGCGATGAGCTGCCGGATATTTTTTACACGGCTGACCTCTTACTCGCGCCTCACGGAGGAGTAACGCTTTTGGAGGCGGCGCTCGCCTCGACCCCCATGGTGGCGTATGATTTCGACTGGCACCCGGAGTTCGTGGAAGACGCCCGTATGGGCTACCTTGTACCGTTCAGGGATACGGCGAAGATGGCCGAAAGGGCGCTGGAGATACTGGGAGACGAAAAACGCATGGAGGATATGGGGGCCTATTGCCGAAAGACGGCCCTGGCGGCGTACTCGAGGGACGCCTCCATGGCTAACGAGAGGCGCATTTACGATATGCTGGTAAGAAGATGAGACGAATAGTAAAGGTGGCATCCATACTAGGCGTGGCCACGATAATAAAGATATTGTCCGGGGCCGCCCGCGCGAAGTTCCTGGCATGGCAGATAGGGCCGGCGGGGATAGGCATCGTCGGGCAGGCGCTCATGTATTCCGTATTCACCATCCAGCTATGTTCGCTCAACATGCAGATGGGGATAACCAAGTACATATCGGAAGAGAACGCGCGCAAACGGGCCGACAGGACGGGCCTTGTCATAAATACGGCCTGGACCCTGCAGCTTTTAACGGCGCTGGTCTTTATATCGGTGACCCTTCCTTTCTCGAAGGTTTTGTCGCGGTTTGTCTTTTCGGACCAAAGGTACTGGGGGTATTTCGTCGGGATAACGCTTGCCGCGCCGTTCGCGCTTTATCTTAGCGGAATGGCCGATCCCGTATTCTACGGTTTCAGGAGGCTGAATGAATATACGCGCCTTACGATTATTTATACCCTTATCGGGCTACTTTTAGTCTTCGGGATGGTCTCTATCTTCAAGGTGGACGGCATGCTCGCGCAGATATCCGTTATGTCGGTGGCGGGGTTCGCCATATCCTATTATTTTATTAAGAAGAAATTGGCTGTCACGCCGAAATTCGATAAAAGGATCTTTAGAGATCCGGCGTCCCGCGACGTCTCCTCGAAACTCTTCCAGTACGGGCTCATCTCGTTCGTGCCGGGCACCGTAAATATGTTTGTCCTGTTCTGCATGAGGGGCCTTTTGATACGCCAATACGGCATAGACGCGAACGGTTATTACCAGGTCGCCTATACCATCAGCGCGTACTACATCCCGTTCATAACGAACGGGATGTGGGGGCATTTTTATCCCGAGATGTGCGCGCTTAAAGACAACGACAGGATAAACAACGAACTTAACCAATTTTTGAGGTTCTCGGTCTTCGCCTCCACCATAATAGCCGCCGGCTGCATAATATTCGGCAGGTACGCGATACTTATATTATTCTCCCGGGAGTTCGAGAGGGCCTATGACCTCCTCGCCATGCAGGCGGCG
>CAZPYQ010000068.1:0-7214 GCA_964590585.1 uncultured Planctomycetia bacterium
GTCCTGCATGTCGTGGTAGTGCCTTTCGAGCCTTTTTCTTATACTATCCAGATCCTTGTATATCCGGGGCATTATCTTCTCGAGGGTCGGCAATTTCTTCGACTGTTCGTTCTTTGAATAATCGTTTATGGGGGCAGGGGTGCGTATTCCGGCCACGACATCCTCGCCCTGCGCATTGACCAGATATTCTCCGTAAAACTTCGCCTCTCCGTTGCCTGGGTTGCGGCTGAAGGCTACGCCCGTGGCCGAATCGTCGCCCATATTGCCGAATACCATTGTCTGGACGGTCACTGCCGTACCCCACTCGTCGGGTATCTTCTCTATGCGGCGGTATTCCATTGCCCTCTTACCGTTCCATGAGGAGAATACAGCCCCTATGCCGCCCCACAATTGTTCTTCTGGATCGTCCGGGAAGGTTTTTCCAAGGACATCGCTTATCGTCTTTTTAAATTCAGCGACCAGCGCCTTAAGCTCCTCGGCCGTAAGCTGCGTATCGGATGAGTATCCCTTCGCCTTTTTTACGGCCCCGAGTTTTTCGTCAAGGATCTTTCTTATCCCCTTGCCGCCTTTCGGCTCTATGCCGGAGGCCTTTTCCATTACGACATCCGAATACATCATGATGAGCCGCCTGTAGGCGTCGTAGACAAAACGCTCGTTCCCCGTATATCTTATAAGTCCGGGTATGGTCTTTTCGGTCAAACCGACGTTGAGAACCGTCTCCATCATGCCCGGCATGGAGCGCCTGGCCCCTGACCTGACGGAAACGAGGAGCGGATTCTCCCTATCCCCGAAGCCCTTACCCATCAGCGATTCTACCTTCTTTAAGGCCTTCTCCACCTGGATCGCCAGTTCTTTCGGGTATTTTTTGCCGTTTCTGTAATAATAAGTGCAGACCTCCGTGGTTATGGTAAATCCCGGCGGGACCGGAAGACTTAAATTACGGTGGCCCGCCATTTCGGCGAGATTTGCCCCCTTGCCGCCAAGAAGATTTTTCATGCCCTCGTTGCCGTCGGCCTTGCCTCCGCCGAATGAATATACGTACTTCTTACTGGAACTGCCCATATCTGCAACAACCTCCGTTTCTTAATGTTGGAACTCTTTTAGAAGATACTCATTTATCGTCGCGACCGCTACCCTCTCCTGTTTCATGGAGTCTCTGTCGCGGACCGTCACCTTATGATCAGTAAGGCTCTCGACATCCACCGTAACGCAATAAGGCGTGCCTATCTCATCCTGGCGCCTGTAGAGCCGCCCTATAGACGCCGTATCATCATACATCGTTTTGATATGAGTCCTTAAATTTTTTGTTATATCGCCTGCCATCTTCACGATCTCGTCTCTATTTCTTAGAAGCGGCAGGACAGCCACTTTTATCGGCGCGAGACGCCTATCGAGGCCCAATACGACCCTCTTCTCTTTTCTCACCTCCTCTTCCCTGTACGCGTCCAAAAGAAATGCCAGGACCGCCCTGTCAACGCCGCCGGACGGTTCTATGACATAAGGCATGTAACGTTCATTGGCCGTGTCGTCGAAATATTGAAGGTCCTTTCCGCTCATCTTAGAGTGCTGGGCCAGGTCGAAATCCGTCCGGTTGGCTATGCCCTCGAGCTCGGACCACCCCATGGGAAAGAGATACTCTATGTCCGTGCAGGCCTTGGCATAGTGCGCCAGTTCCTCTTTCGCATGCTCCCTCGGCCTTAAACGCTCTTTTTTTATGCCCAGCTCAACATACCACTCCAGCCTGTCATGGACCCATTTATGGTACCACTCTTCGTCGGTTCCCGGCTTCACGAAATATTCTATTTCCATCTGTTCGAATTCACGCGAACGGAAAGTGAAATCGCCGGTCGTTATCTCGTTCCTGAACGCCTTGCCTATCTGGGCGATACCGAACGGCACCTTTCGTCTCGTCGTATTTATGACGTTCTGGAAGTTAACGAATATCCCTTGCGCGGTCTCCGGCCTTAGATAGGCGACATTGTCGTTGCCCTCCACGGGGCCGCAGTGCGTCTTGAACATGAGGTTAAATTGTCTCGGCTCGGTGAGATCGGCCTTGCATTCGGGGCACTTCTTATTATCGCGGTTTTCTTTAGGAAGATGATCCAGTCGAAAACGCTTCTTGCATCCTTTACAATCTACCAGCGTGTCCGCGAAACTCGTGACATGTCCTGACGTCTCCCATACCCTGGGGTGCATTATGATGCCGGCATCGAGACCTTCTATATCGTCTCTCTCGTATACGTTTGAACGCCACCACGCCTCTTTTAGGTTCCTTTTAAGTTCTACCCCCAGGGGCCCGTAGTCCCAAACGCTTCCCATGCCGCCATATATCTCGCTCGACTGAAAGATGAACCCCCTTCGCTTGCAGAGCGAAACTATCCTCCCCATATCTACCGACATATATAAGTCCTTCTTGCCCTGAGCGCTCCTAGATTGACTCGAGGCGCGTCGATCAGGTTATCTAAATTTCATATATGTTAACACATGCCGATATAAAAATCAAGCCCTTCTATCCGGGGACCTTTCCGATGCCTTCAAGGGCCTGACCCCCGATGTGCTCGATGTATGGAGGGATTTAATAAACTGGACGGTATTGAGACGCCGTTCGATGTGATAATCTAGAAACCTTCTCAGGATGGCCTCCAGTTCCTTTCCCACCTTTTCGGAAACCTTTATCCTTGAGACCGTTTCAAAATCTGAAGTTACTATATGCTTTATGAATTCGACCGTTCCCGCCAGTATGGCGCCGGTCCTCGGCTCTTTCCTGGCGCAATCTCTGCATACGAGGCCGCCGCTCCGAAGGCTGAACCCCGCATCTTTTAATTGCCGCGCGCCGCAATTGACGCATGAGGCCATGGACGGCATGAGGCCAAGCAGGCTTAAAAGGCGTATCTCAAATATCCGCGCTACGCGCCTGGGGCTCGCTTTTCCGGAAAGGAACCTTAAGGTTCTAAGCGTCAGCTCGAATACATCCGGATTCCTGTCCCCCAAAGGCGTTATGGAATCCAGAAGTTCAATGATATACGCTGCGTATGCGAGACGCCCCAGGTCGCTTCTCACCGCCGGGAAAAAGTCCACGAGGTCGCATTGCGAGATAAGGAAGATGTCACTCGTCTTCTTTTCGTAGAAGACTATATCATCATGCGCGAACGGTTCCAGGGCGCCGCCTCCGAAATGGCTGCGCGAGCCGCGCACGCCTTTTATCACGCCGTTTATCTTTCCGAAATCTCGCGTATAAAAAGCGACCGTCAGGCTCGTCTCCCTTAGCTCGCGGCTTCTTAGCAGAATAGCCTCTGTCCTGTTAATCGCCATCTATCTACTTAAATATCTGAAATATGAGCGTCGTCGTCAAGACGCCTATGACAGCGCCTACGATAACCTCCAAGACCGTGTGGATGGAATCCTTTATCCTGTTCCTTGCAATAAGGAACGCCAGTACGAACGTAAGCAATATCACTATGGTGTTGTTGGTGAGAAACGTTACTATCGTCCACATGGAGAAGGCCATTGCGGCATGGCCGCTCGGCATTCCGCCCCGGAGCGGCGTCCCCATATGAAAGAAGACCTTTCCGAATATGACCAGGGCAAGAACCACGAGGAGCGTCATGAACGTGACGTGCCAGGACGACTGCCTTATCCGAAGCAACCCCTCCTCCAGATTAAATGAAAGCCGGTTCGCAAACAGGATGTAGCCCACTATTAAGGCGTTTATAGAAGCGACGAGGACGCAGCCTGCGGATATGTCCTTGATTATTTTCGCCAGCGGGTGGAACTCCGTCTTTACGATATCGACCAATAACTCTATCGCGGTATTCCCCATCTCCCCGACTAGGACTATGGCGACGGTAATGCAGAGGAGCATCAGTTCCGTTTTGGAAAAACTTAAGTAAATGCCAAGAAGGACGATAAGGACCGCGGCCAAAAAGTGTATCCGCATATTCCTCTGCGTCTTCAGGACATAAATGAAACCTTCTATCGCCGCGTTAAAACTTTCGATAAATCCGTAGTTTTGCATATATGGTTTAAAAGCTCCTTCTCTTTCAGGCGCATCTTCTTTTCGTCGGACGCGCTCCTGTCATCATAGCCGGCCAGATGCAGCATGCCATGGATCATGTAGAGGGTAATTTCCTTTTCAAAGGTGTTCTTGAACGATCGCGCATTCTCTTTAGCCTTGTCCAGCGATATGAATATATCGCATGCGGATATATTGCCTTTCCGGGGAAGGTCGATCTCAGCGCTAAAACTCAGGACATCTGTCGCCTCATCTTCGCCCCTGAACCTTCTATTGAGCTTCTTTATGGCCCTGTTGCTCACGAAGATTATCGCCAGATCCCTTGTTTTAAGCCCGGCGCGGCCGGCGATATCGCGCGCGAGGATTTCGAGCGCCCTCTCATTAATCTTAAATTTTCTGCGCAGGTTTACTACCTTTAAGCTTGCCACCGGAAATATTTTCACGCGTCTTTACCGGGATATTCTGTACGCACATGGAACGCGGCGACAAGCACCCTCACGAACGCCTCGGCTATTTTGGAAAGGTCTGTCAAGGTGAGCCCGCATTCATCGAGCTGGTTGTCTATGAACTTGTTATTGATTATCCTATGGACCATGTTCCTTATCTTGCCCGGCGTCGGTTCATCCAGGGTCCTCGAGGACGCCTCCACGGAATCGGCCAGCAGGACGACAGCCGCCTCTTTGGTCTGCGGTTTCGGCCCGGGATACCTGTAGTCCTGCTCTTTCAGCGGGCCGTTTTCGGCCACATCTTCAAGCGCCCTCTTATAAAAAAAGTACATGAGGCTCGTTCCGTGATGTTGTTGTATGATATCGGTTATCTGCCTGTTGAGATTATGCCTCCCGGCGAGTTCCAGCCCCTCCTTGACATGGTTTCCGATGACGAGCGAACTCATCGAGGGCTTAAGTCCCGAATGCTTCGACTTCAGGCTCATCTCATTTTCGCTGAAGTATTCGGCCTTATCTATCTTACCTATATCGTGATAGTAGGAGCCGATCCTGGCCAGAAGCGCGTTCGCCCCTATCGCTTCGCACGCGGCCTCTGCAAGATTTCCCACGAGGTGGCTGTGAAGATAGGTGCCAGGCGCTTTAAGGGCCAATTCCTTAAGGAGCGGATGGCTCATATCGGAAAGTTCGAGAAGGGTTATATTCGTTGATATCTTGAAGAGGTATTCAAATACGGGCAATAGGCCCATCACCAGGAAACTGGATAATACGCCGTTAGCTATGCCCCAGAGGCTGCTGCCAAGGTATACTGCCGGCTTGACGCCGCTCAGCATCCCGAGGGCGACTATGACCAAAGACGCCCCGAGGCCCGAAGCCAGGCCCGCAATTATAATTTGAAACCGCGAACGTAAATTTTTGACCATGTATATGCCGACCATGCCGCTTACGAACAGGACCAGGGCGAGGTCGAGCTTTCCGCCGAAAATTATCCCGGCCATAACGCTTAAGAGCACTCCCACGACCACGGCCGTATTGGATGAGATGAGTATCCCCAAGAGCATCGTAATGCTGGCCAAAGGAAGCATCCAGTTTGGCAGTCCCGTCAGGGCTGTCGCCTTGCCCACACCTATGAGAAGCAGCGCGAGGAGGGCTATGAGGCTTAAATATTTTGGATAACGTATTATCTCCGGTTCCGTAAACCTGATATAGTTATAAAATATCGTTACGAAGATAAGCAATAGGAGCACGATCCCCGTGAGATACGAAACCGCCGTCCGCTTCGCCTCGGCCCTCCTAAGCTCTTTGAGCATCGCTATGTGATTCTGCCTGATACGCTGTCCCCGCTCTATGACTATCTCGTTCTTTTTTATCTCCTGAAATTCATAGACGGGCGTGATGCCTCTCGCGGCCGCATCTTCAGCCTCTTTTGTCGCGTCTTTGTTTAAAGCGATATTCGGCTGTATGGAACTCATGACGGCCTCTATCAGGACCCTTTTCGAATCAGCGTCTTTTGGGAACGCATCGTCGAATCTGGTTATAATCTTTTTTCTTATCTCGCCTGCGGTCAGCAGGTCCTCCACCCTGACGGCCCTATCCCAGGAGGATTTCGAATCCCGCACGACCACCGCCTCCTTCTTTTCCCTTATGAGGGCGTCCTTCGTATCGCTTTCCACGACATATGACCTGTAAACGAGGCCCAGGACCTTATTGAGGGTATCTTTGTAGGCATCGAGACTATACCCTTCCGGGAGCCCTTTCGTCTCCGGATAGGCGGCTTCCGCCAGGGAACGCGCCCGCGAGGGGGCGTCGGTTACCACGTTATAGACGGGCGGAACCTCTTGTAATGCTGACTCTCTGGCCGCCCCGGTCTTCGTTTCGTCTATCCTGGAAGGATAAGAAAAACCGAATGGGGCGTATATGGTCACTAAAGATATATCGCCCTCCTTGATCTTCACGGCATAGGGCCTTGCGCCTATATGGATGATGACCAGGACGCACAGGAAGAAACCGGCCGCTATCGCGGTCTTTGTGAGAGATTTCAAAAAATCTTTTTCCGTCTTTTCGCCTTGTACGGCCATATCGTTATCTCTAGTTGGTTATGTTATCGTATGCCTTAATGATCTCCTGGACGAGCTCATGCCTTATGACATCTTCTCCTTTTAGATAAATGAACTTTATCCCGTCTATATCATTCAGAATGGACTGGACCTGCATCAGCCCCGAAGACTTATGTGTCGGAAGGTCGCTCTGCGTTATATCCCCCGTTATCACCGTCTTGGAATCAAAGCCCAGGCGCGTCAGGAACATCTTCATCTGCTCCTGCGTCGAATTCTGCGCCTCGTCCATGATTACAAAGGAATCGTTAAGCGTCCTTCCGCGCATGTAGGCTAAGGGGGCCACCTCTATTATGCCCCGAGCGACGCATCTCTCTATCTCGTCGACCTCCATCATGTCGTAAAGCGCGTCGTAAAGAGGCCGGACATACGGTGTCACTTTATCATACAAATTTCCCGGCAGGAACCCCAGACTCTCCCCCGCCTCAACGGCCGGCCGTGTAAGGATTATCCTTGAGACGAGTTTTTTACGAAGCGCATTCACAGCCATGGCCATGGCCAGATATGTCTTCCCCGTGCCGGCCGGTCCGATGCAAAACACTATATCGTGGCGCCGTATGGCGTCGACGTAATGCTTTTGCCCCTGCGACTTGGGCGTTATATAGAGCCTCTTCGAGGAGACCTCGATCTTGTCAAGGTATATAT
>CAZPYQ010000069.1:0-7099 GCA_964590585.1 uncultured Planctomycetia bacterium
ATATTTCCAATGTGTTTATAACTGTTTATTACACAAATAATTACGGTAAAACTAGAGATATATATAGACGAACCGAATATGACCGAAAATACCGGCAATGATATCCCAAATCCTATCGATGCTACGGAAACATATTTTGTAACTATAAATATCACGAGCCAGACAAGTATGGCCGGAAAGAATATCTTAGGCGCGAGAGTCGCAACGACACCAATGGTAGCGGCGACTCCTTTCCCCCCCCTGAAATTAAGGAATATGGGCCAAATATGGCCCACTATCACGCTCATACCCAAAAGCACCCTGTATAATTCATAATCTATCTCTCCGGCGCACCTGTAAGAGTACCCGGCCAAAAACGTCACGACCACGGCGCCTTTTGTTATGTCTATTATAAGAGTGATAAGGGCCGGCAGTTTACCGACCACGCGCAGGACGTTGGTCGCGCCTGCGTTGCCGCTGCCGTGCCGTCGTATGTCGACTCCTTTGAGAGATTTCGCCATCAGGAAACTGGTGGGTATAGAACCTATGAGGTAGGAGACGACGACCGATAGCATAAGTACCAGGATCGGTATCAATTTAGCCTCTCCTTATTCGCGGTGGTTTGGTTGCCGTTAAGCAGGCGGCTTCCCATGAGGAGATAGCCCATGCCGGAGATTACCGTCATCACAACCGCGATATTCCAGATGACGTAAGAATATTTGAAGTGAGCCAGAACACTGGCGACAGTCAGCATCTGGAAAAAGGTCGTTATCTTTCCGCTCGTGGTCGGCTTTATGTTCAGGTCTCCGGTCAGCATATATATGATTATGGATCCGAGGACTATCAGCGCGTCCCGGCTTATCACTATTATCGGCACATACGGAGGAAATCTTAAGCCCTCCGGGACATTCTTCACTATAGTCAGGCATATGAAAGCGCTTACTAGAAGCATCTTGTCGGCGAGAGGGTCCAGAAAGGTCCCGAGTTTCGTCTTCTGGTTTCTGGTCCTGGCGATGTATCCGTCGAAACCGTCGCTCGCTACCGCGAGGACAAAAAATGCCAGGGCCAGGTCCATGCGGGCATACACGATGGACGCGATGAAAAAAGGTACTATTATTATCCTTCCTATGGTGATCCTGTTTGCCAGATTAAGCATGTGTTGTAGAGACCTTAAAAATCTTTTATCACCCTTGCCCTGTTTACGGGCCAGTATATGAGCATCGCCCTGCCTACGAGGCTCTTCTTGGGCACGAAGCCCCAGTACCTCGAATCGCGGGAACTTCCGCTATTATCTCCCAGAACGTAGTAGTAACCCTCGGGCACCTTCACTTTCTCGCCCTCTTTCCCGTACTCTCCTCTATTATAATAATATATCGCTTTTATCGAATCCGGCTCTGATATCGTTTCGCCGTTTATATACACCAGGCCGTCCTTTATCTCCACCGTTTCGCCGTCCAGGGCGACGAGGCGCTTGACAAAATCCTTTTTGGGGTCTTCGGGGGATTTAAATACGATGATATCGCCCCTTCTGGGTTCCCGGACCATCGGCAGCCTTATGTCCGTAAACGGTATCCTTGCGCCGTATATGAACTTATTGACAAATATCCTGTCGCCCACTAGAAGCGTGGGCGTCATGGAGCCGGATGGTATCTTGAACGCCTGCGCGACGAATGTCCGTATGAGGAGCGCCAGTATTACGGCTATTATAATAGACTCTGTCCATTCCCTTGCTTCTTTTTTTATCCTGTCATTCATCGTATCTCCTGATGTTATTGAATCTTGAGCGCGGCAAAAAAGGCCTCCTGCGGTATCTCTATGGAGCCGAACTGCTTCATCCGCTTCTTGCCCGCCTTCTGTTTCTCCCAAAGCTTGCGTTTTCTGGTGATATCCCCGCCGTAGCATTTGGCCGTGACGTGTTTTCCGACAGACTTCACCGTCTCCCTCGCGATTACCTGTCCGCCTATCGCCGCCTGCAGCGCTATCTGGAAGAGGTGCCGCGGTATGGTCTCTTTAAGCTTCTCGACCAGCGCCTTGCCCTTCGCGTAGGCCTTCTCCTTGTATACGATGGACGAGAGCGCGTCGCATCTATCGCCGTTTATCAGTATATCAAGCTTCACGACACTCGTCGGACGGTAATCGATGAGTTCGTAATCGAGAGAGCCGTAGCCGCGCGTGATGGATTTTATCCTGTCATAAAAATCCACCAGTATCTCCGATAGCGGTATATCGTATACTATCTGGGCCCTGTATTCCTCCAGATACTCCGTGCTCTTGTATGTCCCTCGCCTCGCCTCCACGAGCTCCAGTATGGCGCCGATATATTCCTTGGGCGTTATGATGGATGCCCTCACATACGGCTCTTCCATCCGGTCCACCTCGGAGGGGTTCGGCATGTTTATCGGGTTATCCAGGGTCTTTTCCTCGCCGGTCTTCATGCATACCTTATATACGACGCTCGGAGTGGTGACGACGAGGTTAAGGTCATGCTCTCTCTCGAGCCGTTCCTGCACTATCTCCATGTGCAAGAGCCCGAGAAATCCGCATCTGAAACCAAGCCCCAAAGACGCGGAGCTCTCCGGCTCGTAGACAAAGGACGCGTCCGAGAGCCTCAACTTCTCCATCGCCTCCTTGAGCGCCGGAAAATCCTTGGAGTTGACCGGATATATGCCGCTGAAGACCATCGGCTGTATCTTCTTGTAACCCGGCAGCGCTTCGCCCGCCGGATTTTTCGCGTCTGTCACCGTGTCGCCTATCGAGACCTCGCGCGGGTCTCGTATATTGCAGGTGATGTACCCGACCTCTCCGGATACGAGCTCGTCTGTGACCTCCGGTTTGGGGGTGAATATCCCGACCTCCTGGACCTCATAGACATGTTTCGTGTTCATCATCATGACCTTAAGATTCTTCCTGACAACGCCGTTCATGAGCCTCAAATATACGACCACCCCTTTATAAGTATCGAACCTGGAATCGAAGACGAGCGCCTGAAGGGCACCTGACTGGGCGCTTTTCGGGGGCGGTATCCTTTTCACTACGGCTTCCAATATCTCATCTATACCCATGCCAAGCTTGGCGCTGGCGAGCAGGATATCGTCGTTATCCATACCGAGAATATCGCATACTTCTTTCCTTACGCGTTCCACCTGCGCATTCGAGAGGTCTATCTTATTGATGACCGGCACTATGACTAGGTTGTGCTCCATGGCCAGGTAGAGATTGGCCACTGTCTGCGCCTCGACCCCCTGGACGGCGTCCACCACCAGGATCGCGCCTTCGCACGCCGCTATAGCCTTCGATACCTCATATGTAAAATCGACGTGGCCCGGCGTGTCGATGAGGTTAAGCTCATATTCGCCGGAATCCTTGGCCCTGTATTTTATCCTTACGGCGGAGGCCTTAATAGTGATACCGCGCTCCCTCTCGAGGTCCATATCGTCGAGCAACTGGTTGCAGAGCTCTCTCTTCGGGACTGTATTCGTGAACTCCAGCAGCCTGTCGGCGAGGGTCGACTTTCCGTGGTCTATGTGGGCGATTATGCAGAAATTTCTTATGTGGGACCTGTCCATGGCTCCTTTTTAAATACTGTACGCGAGCTTTTTCCCAAAATTCAATATCGCCAGCGACCTCTTCTCGCTCGGGCTCTCCGCGTATATCCTCAATATGGGTTCCGTTCCGGACAGCCTTAATATGAGCCACGATTCGTCCTCGCAGATGAATTTATAGCCATCGTAGTCTTTCGTCTTTACCACTTTCCTGCCCAGAATCTCCTTCGGAGGATCCGTCTTTAGCGCCGTCATTAGCGGGCCCTTCTTCTCGTCAGGATATTTGACGTCCATCCTGCGGTATTCGTACGTACCGTACTCGCTGTCTATGGACTTCAATATATCCAGTAGCCGCTTCTTCCTCTTCGCCATCATCTCCAGGATAAGGAGCCCGGACAGGATACCGTCTCTCTCGGGAATGTACCCTTTGAAACTCACTCCGCCGGTCTCCTCCCCCCCTATAAGGACATCTTTCTTTATCATCATGTCACAGATATATTTGAACCCGACAGGCGTCTCGTGCATCACCAGGCCGTACTTTTTGCATATCTTCTCTATCAGGACCGTGCCGCATATCGTCTGGACGACGTCGCCTTTCAGGCCCTTGTCCTCCAGGAGATGGAGCAGAAGAAGCGTCATGACCTTGTGGCCCGTGAGCAGTTTTCCGTTTGGAGCCGCTACGCCGAGCCGGTCAGCGTCGCCGTCCGTCGCCAACCCTATGTCATATCCTCCCTTTTTTGTCTTAAGAGCAAGCTCTGCCAGGTTGGGAAGTATGGGTTCGGGGTTTATCCCGCTGAAACCGGGGTTGTTCTCGTTATGTATGGTAGCCACCTTTATCGCCCCACCCGCGAGAATGCTCTCCATATAACCATTGCCTGTCCCGTACATTACGTCCACGAGGACCTTCAAGCGGGACCTCTTCAGCGACTTCGGGTCAACATATCTTTTCACGAAGCCGAGATGGCGCGGGACGATATCCTCTACTTTTATGAGGCCGGATTCTTTAGCCTTATCCAGGGCAATCGTCCTGACAGCGTTCTTCTTCAGGTCCGCCTCTATCTTGCCTATGATATCGGCCCCGGCCGAACCCGCATAGTAGGCCTTGTACTTTATGCCGTTATACCTGGCCGGGTTATGGCTGGCCGTCACCATGACGCCGCCCGTAAGGGCCCTGTCCTTTATGGCGTAACTCACGGAAGGCGTTGGGGTCGGACGATCACTCAATATGACCTTTATGCCGCCTGCCGCAAGGATGCATGCGATAATCCCGGCATACTTCTCCGAGAGAAACCTGGTATCGTAACCTACCACCACCTCTTTTTTCCTGTAAATCCGGCCGCTTTCGCCGTTTATAAAGTCGGCCATAGCCTGGGCGACTATCCCGACATTTTCAAAAGTAAAATCTTCGCTGATTACCGCCCGCCAGCCATCGGTGCCGAATTTTATGCTGCCCATGTATCCTCCGTGTAAATGGTATGTTAAGTAAAAGGCAAAACTACAAGGTAAAAGTCAAAAGTTTTTACTTTTAACTTAAAACCCTTTCAAGGCTTTTATCGCTTTTCTATAGTCCCTGGACCCGAATACGGCGGTGCCCGCTACGAGTATGTTCGCTCCGGCGCTCACGACATCCGGCGCCGTCTCGATGCTTATACCGCCGTCCACCTCTATGTCCTTCTTGAAATACGAGCTTAAGCTCTTCATCTTCGGCAGGATCTCTTTCATGAAACCCTGTCCGCCGAAGCCTGGCTCCACCGTCATGATGAGGACCATGTCCACGTCGTCCAATACCGTGTCCAGGCCGGACAGGGGCGTCTTCGGTTTTATCGAAACCCCCACCTTCGCGCCGGCGTTCCTTATGAGGGATATGAGCGCCTTCGGATCCCTGCATGCCTCTATGTGAAAGGTTATTATATCGGCGCCTGACTCGGTGAAGGGTTTAACGAATTTCTCGGGTTCGCTTATCATGAGGTGGACGTCGAGTTTCAATTTCGTCATGGGGCGTATCGCCTTAACGACAAGGGGGCCCATCGTTATATTGGGCACAAAACAGCCGTCCATCACATCCACGTGGATCCAGTCCGCGCCGGCGGCTTCCACATCGGTTATCTCCTTGCCAAGCCTGGCGAAATCGGCGGATAATATACTGGGTGCTATCAAGATATTTTTCATGCAAAGCTCCTTATGGCTTTTAGCTATCAGCTGTCAGCTTTCAGCTATCAGAAGCTGTCAGCTGCTGATAGCTGAAAGCTGACAGCTGAAAGCTCATTTTGCCGACATCATCGCATAAACCCTGCCGATATCCTCTATCGTTACCACCCCTATTACTTCATCCTCCTTGAACACGGGAAGCGCCTTGATGCCGCTTGCCTCCATGGATGCGTGGGCCTTGGTAAGGGCGTCCTGGCCGGTGAGCCTGGGGTAATCCTTTCTCATTATCTGCGCTACCGGTGTATCGGCTCCCAATTGGTGGATGTCCGCCATTATATCCTGCCTGGTAACAAATCCTATACACTTCCCGGCGTCGACAACGGGAAAATCCTCCTGGCGTGGCTCGCGAAATATAAGTTCGGTGATACCCGCCAGTGTAGTGTCCGGAGTCAAAGTCAAAAATTTGGGGGAAAGTATATCACGAATCCTTATTTTTTTCAAGGTCTCTTTGACGTCGACCTGCAGTTCCTCGCCCGATGCCGCCATGTATATGAATATCGCTATCGCTACTAATATCAGGTTAGCCTGGACTATACCGAAATAAGCGAATATAAGCGCAAATATGTGCCCGAAACCCACGGCTATCCTAGTCGCCTTCTTATAGTCCATATATTTGGCCAGGATCGCCCTCAAAAGCCTGCCGCCGTCCATGGGAAAAGCGGGGATAAGGTTGAAAAAGGCCAACACGAGATTTATCCAATATATGTAGGCAAGGGTCAACGGCCACGTCGCGGTTGACAGGCTGTGGAACAGGACCTCGTCCCCCAGAAAGAGGCGCATGGGAACATAAAAGACCGCTATTACCGCAAGATTGAACATAGGCCCTGCCAGCGATATGAGAAACTCCTGGCTGGGCTTATCGGGCATCTTGGACATGGAGGCCAGCCCCCCTATCGGAAGGAGCGTTATCTCGCGCACCTCTATACCGAAGCGTTTCGCCATGAGGGAGTGGCATAACTCGTGCATCGTCACGACTACGAATATGCCGACTATCAGTGCGAATGATTTTATTCCCGACATGAGAAAGATGACGAGAAGCAAAAGGAACGTTACGTGTATGTTTATGGATATGCCGAATATCTCGAAAAGCCTGATAGAGCCGCGCATTATATCCTAAAGATCTCCTCTATGCCCTTCTTATCCTTGATCGGCCCGATCACCGCGATGTTAAGGTTGGTGTTTTTAAAAAGGCCGCCGGCCACCCTCATGAGATCGGAGGCGTTTAGTTTATCGACATGATCAAGTATCTTTTTAACGTCTAAGGCCTTCTCGCCGGTAGCGACCTTCTCGCCGAACCATAACATAGACGACATCGTGTCTTCCAATGTCAGGAGAAGCTGCCCCTTGTAATACTCCTTGGCCCTTTTAAG
>CAZPYQ010000070.1:0-6932 GCA_964590585.1 uncultured Planctomycetia bacterium
GGGTGCAAGGGGTCGCCAGTTCAAATCTGGTCCCCCCGACCATTCTGCTTCGCCCTGCGAGATGTAAAGCTCTGGTAGGGCTACGCAGGAATTCGGAGATAACCCGTAATGACAAATAAAAATTTTGTAAGAAGAGTGACTAACGGCAAAAGGGATATCCTGGAGGAGTTTATAACGCTCCTTAGGAAGAATAAGGTTCCTTTCTGCGTAATAGGCGGACTTGGTGTGAACGCATACGCTGAACCGGTCGTGAGCCTGGACATGGATGTTGTGATAATTATAGACAGGCTTGGCGATATATCGCCGCATCTGGCGCGTATGTATAAAGTGAAAAAGTATCCTAACAGCGTGAATATCTCAAGCCCCTTTTCCGATTTGAGGATACAGATACAGACCGATCCGAGATACCAGAGTTTTATCGGGAGAGCCGTTAGTAGAGATGTCCTTGGTTATAAGATGCCGGTGGCAGCAATAGAAGACCTGCTTCAGGGTAAGATATGGGCGGCCCAGGATAAAACGAGGCGTTTGAGCAAGCGCCAGAAGGATCTGGCCGATATAATGCGGTTGGTGGAGACGAGAAGAGGACTTGCTCGGTTATTACCGGCATCTTTACGGAAAAAGTTAGCCATTTAACCTCCCGCAAAATGGCTGAATTGTAGAGCTAGTGGCACTTAAGGTATTTTGCGGGATCAATTCGCCCTGACTGGCAAAACGCGCAAGACGACTTACGTCGCTTATGTGCCGTAAGCCGTGGGCTCATTGAGGAGAGGCCATGAAGACCATAAAGATCGGCTTGGTGGGGTTCGGGAAGATAGGTTCAGCGGTCGCGGAGGTCTTAAATAAAAGGCGTAGCGACCTTCTGGCAAAGGCCGGAGTCGACGCGAGGATCGTAAGTATTTGCGACAAGGACCTTAAATCCAGAAGGCCTGTCAAGGTTGCCAAGAGACTTATGACCAAAAATATCGCCAGGGTCCTGTACGATCCCGACATCGATATAGTGGTGGAACTGATAGGCGGCATACATCCAGCAAAGGATATAATACTTGAGGCGATCCGTCAGGGCAAACATGTCGTCACGGCCAATAAGGCGCTTCTTTCGGAGGCGGGTGAGGAGATATTCGGTCTCGCCAAAAAGTGCGGCGTATGCGTCGGCTTTGAGGCGTCTGTCGGAGGCGGCATACCGATAATAAAGGCGCTAAAAGAAGGGCTCGCGGCAAACAGGCTAGACCTCATATACGGGGTAATCAACGGGACATCCAATTTCATATTGACCATGATGGGTGATAAAGGGTTAAGTCTCAAGTCTGCGCTCGAACTGGCAAAGGCGAAGGGTTACGCCGAGAGGGACCCAATACTCGATACCGGCGGGATGGATTCGGCGCATAAGCTGGCGATACTGGCGCATCTGGGCTTCGGCCTGGCGGTAAAGCCGAAAGATATATATACCGAAGGCATACTTGACATAGACCTTCTAGACATACAATACGCCAGGGAGTTCGGTTATGCGGTAAGGCTCCTCGCTATAGCGAAGAGGACGGGTGATACCCTGGAATTAAGGGTCCATCCGACCCTGATACGCGAGGACCATCTCCTGGCGAGCGTCAAGGGCGTCTATAACGCGATATTTGTTAAAGGTGACCTCGTGGGCGAAGAGCTCTTCTACGGCGAGGGCGCCGGAAGGTTTCCAACCGCGAGCGCGGTCTTAAGCGATATCGCTTATATCGGCAGGAAGATATCGGATACCGGCACAGGAACGGCCTGCATTGGGATAAAGAGGTCCGTGAAAGGGCTGGCAAACATTGACAATTTAAAGGTCCGCCACTATATAAGGTTCTCCGCGATAGATAAGCCCGGGGTTTTAAAGAATATCTCCGGGATACTGGCTAAGTATAATATAAGCATAGCGTCCGTCGCGCAGAAAGAGAAGCGGCGCGAAAAGGCGGTGCCCATAGTCATGATGACCCACGCGGCCCAGGAGAGCGCGATGTCAAAGGCCTTGAAGGAGATATCGAGGTTGAAGGCGATTAGGAAGAAACCGGTAAGGATAAGGATAGAGGATTGATGATAAACTCTAAACTCGAAACCCTAAGCTCTAAACAAACTCAAATAAATAAAATACAAAATTCAAAACCTTATAATCTGGGGGATCGAACACTTAAGTTCTCTAAGAGGATTATAATCTATGTCAAAGGGCTATCTAAAGCAATAACGAACTCAGAGATAAGCAAGCAGCTTATAAGATCTGCTACCTCAGTGGGAGCGAATTACATAGAGGGTGAAGAATCCTTAAGCAAAAAAGACTTCACCATGAGGATAAAGATATCGAGAAAAGAGGCAAAAGAAAGTGTATATTGGCTTAATTTGAGCGAACCTGATGAGTCGATGAAACAAGAAAAGGGCTGTTTGATTCAGGAAGCGACAGAATTAATGAAAATTTTTGGTTCCATAGCTGAGAAGTGCAAATAAGGTTTTATGTTTTGAGTTTAGAATTTTGGACTTGTTTAGGATTTAGGGTTTAGGATTTAGGGTTTTATTACAGAGGACAATCTAAATGAATTCCAATCTAATCATGAGAGGTGTCATAGAAAGATACAGAAAGTATTTACCGGTTACAGACAGGACTCCGGTCATATCCCTGAACGAAGGCGATACGCCGCTTATAAGGGCCGCTTACTTAAGTTCCTTGGTCGGCAAAGGTGGCGAGATCTATCTGAAATACGAGGGGCTCAATCCCACGGGTTCCTTCAAGGACCGCGGTATGACCCTTGCTATCTCAAAGGCGCTCGAGGAGGGTTCCAGGGCGTGCATCTGCGCCTCGACCGGAAACACCTCTGCTTCGGCCGCCGCGTATTCGGCAAGGGCGGGTATAAAGTGCGCCGTCGTCATACCTGAAGGCGCGATCGCTTTAGGTAAGCTCTCGCAGGCGATGATACACGGCGCCAGGGTCATCGCGATAAAAGGGAATTTCGACGACGCGCTCGATATCGTGCGGGAGATAGCCAAAAGATACCCCATCACCCTTGTCAATTCGGTAAATCCATACAGGATAGAGGGGCAGAAGACCGCTGCCTTTGAGATCTGTGACGTCCTGGGGGACGCGCCGGAGTTTCACGCCATCCCCGTGGGCAACGCGGGAAATATCACCGCATATTGGAAAGGATATAAGGCATATAAGGCGGATGGCGTTTCGAAGGGTCTTCCCGTTATGCTCGGTTTCCAGGCCTCGGGCGCCGCGCCGATAGTTAAAGGCCACGCGATAAAGGATCCCAAGACCATAGCGACCGCGATAAAGATAGGCAACCCCGCCAGTTGGAAACAGGCGGAGGCCGCTCGTGACGAATCCGGCGGGCTCATAGATATGGTGACCGACGCCGAGATCCTGCGCGCGTATAAACTCCTTGCCGAGAAGGAAGGAGTTTTTGTGGAGCCGGCGAGCGCCGCGAGCGTGGCCGGCGTTCTTAAACTGGCTAAGAAAAGATATTTTAACAAACGCCGTACGCCGTACGCCGTACGCCGTACGCGTATCGTCTGTGTATTGACCGGCCACGGCCTAAAGGACCCGGACAGGGCTATAGCGAGCGTCAAGAAGCCGGCCGTTATAAAAGCGAAACTGGAATCGGTCGTAAAGGAGATAGGATTATGAAGTATGCCATTCTTGTTGGTGACGGGATGAGCGACAGGCCCATCAAAGAACTCGACGGCAAGACGCCTCTCGAGGCGGCGCATATCCCGAACATGGCCGCACTCGCAAAAGAGGGACGTCTTGGCGTGGCCTCCACCATACCCAAGGGCATGTCATCGGCAAGCGACATAGCCAACATGTCCATACTCGGATACGACCCTAAGATATATTACAGGGGGCGAGGGCCCCTTGAGGCGGCGAATATAGGCGTCCCCATAGGCGATAATGAGGTGGCCTTCAGGTGCAACCTTATAACGGTGAACGGCGACATCCTGTCCGATTACAGCGCGGGCCACATAAGCGACAAGGAAGCGAAGATCCTTATGGAATTTATAAACGGGAAACTCTCGGACGACCACACGAGGTTTTATCACGGGACGAGTTACAGGAACCTGGCCATCATAAGGGCCAAGAGTTCCCGAGAGGCGGAAGAGCTCATGAAATTATCCTGCACGCCTCCGCATAATATCTCGAACGAGTCGGTGTCTAAACATCTGCCGAAAGGCGCGGGCGCGGAGAGTATCATAAAACTGATGAACGCCTCCAGGGATATCCTGGATAAGCACGAGATAAATAAGGTAAGACTAGACCTTAAGGAAAACCCCGCCAACATGATATGGCTCTGGGGCCAGGGTACCAACCCTAACCTTCCGTCATATAAGGACCTATTCGCCCTGGATGGCGCTATGATATCCGCGGTAGACCTATTGAAGGGCATCGCCAAACTGATAGGCCTCGATGTTATAAACGTGCCCGGAGCGACGGGCTATTACGACACCAATTATAAAGGGAAGGGCGAGGCCGCCATAAAAAGCCTGAAGTCCAAAGCGTTCGTATTCGTCCATGTAGAGGCCCCGGACGAGGCGGGCCATAACGGCGATTTGAGGCAGAAGATAGAAGCGATAGAGAATTTCGATAAGTACATAGTAGGGCCCGTCTGGGCCGCGCTTAAAAGTAAGGATGAATACAGGGTCATGGTCCTGCCGGATCACGCCACCCCGGTATCCGTGAGGACGCACACAGACGATCTCATCCCGTTCGTTATGTGCGGCAAGGGCATAGCGCCGTCAGGCGCTTCCGCGTTCAGCGAGAACGAGGCGATGAAGTCGCGATTCAGGTTCAAGAGCGGCTGTTCGCTTACGGAATACTTCATGAGGAAAAATCTGTGAATTCGCTGGTCTTAGCGCTAATAGCGGTAATCATCCTATGGATGGGCTACGCCTTCTACGGAAGGCGTTTCGAAAAATTTTTGGGTATCGATCCGGAGAGGCCCACGCCGGCCCGGACCAGATATGACGGGGTGGACTATGTTCCGGCGAAGCATTGGCTCATACTCTTCGGCCACCAATTCTCTTCAATAGCCGGGGCAGGGCCGGTCATAGGGCCGGTAATAGCGGTCTCCCTCTGGGGGTGGGGGCCTGCGGCCGTCTTTGTGCTCCTGGGGACGATATTCATAGGCGGCATCCATGATTTCGGTTCTTTCTTCGTATCCATAAGGAATGACGGCCGCTCGATATCGGATGTCGCGGAAAAACTTATATCCAGAAGGGCCAGGCTCATATTTTCGTGGTTCGTCCTTTTTTCGCTTATAGTTGTGGTTGCGGTATTCATATATTTTTGCTCTAACACGTTTATCGTGGAGCCAAAGATAGTCCTGCCGTCCCTCGGCCTCATACCCGTGGCGGTCCTTGTCGGCATAATGATCTATGTCTTAAGGGTGAATCTGGCCGTTTCGACGATAGTTGGTCTGGTATCTTTGGCGGGCCTCATAATTCTGGGGCAGGTCGTCCCGATAGATATCCCGGGCGGGAACGACATGTTCTTATGGACGATAATACTCCTTGTCTACTGTTTCATCGCGTCCATACTGCCAGTGAACCTTCTCCTCCAGCCAAGGGATTATCTTTCGAGCTATCTTTTGTTCTTCGGCGTGGCGGTGGGGGCTCTTGGCATCCTGACGGCAAGGCCGGATTTCACCCTGCCGCCTTTTACGGCCTGGAACTCATACGAAGGGGGCTTGTGGCCGATGCTCTTCGTCACCATAGCCTGCGGTGCCGTATCCGGATTTCATGCGCTCGTTTCGGGAGGCACGACCTCAAAGCAGATAGCCAACGAGAAACACGCCATGCGTATCGGCTATGGCGCTATGGTGGTGGAAGCGGTGTTGGCCATAATCGTGATAATAGCGGTCGGGGCGTTCTTCAGGGATGCGCGGGCCCTTAACATGGCGGTCGCGAGGAGCGGTCCGATAAACGTCTTCGCCGAAGGTTACGGATATCTTACCAGGTTTATACTTGGCAGGTACGGGAAGTTCATAGCCGTAATACTGCTCAACGCTTTCATATTGACGACGCTCGATACCGCGACGAGGATAGCCCGTTATATACTGCAGGAAATGTTTGGCACCCTCGACAGGTATCTGGCGACGATACTCATAGTGCTCTCCGGCGGCTGGATCGCCTTGAGCGGCGAGTGGAAGAAGATATGGCCCATATTCGGTTCCGCGAATCAACTTGTGGCGGCGCTAGTCCTGATAGTGATAACGAGCTGGTTCTTGAGCAAGAATAAGCACACGAAGTACACGCTAATCCCCGCGATATTCATGCTGGTTACCAGCGTGGCCGCGTTGGGCTGGCAGCTGGGCAAGTTCGTCGTGGATAAGGACCTCTTTCTGGCGGCCGTCGATATCGGCCTTATGGTATTGGCGCTTGCCATGATACTGGAGGTATTCGACTGGGCGGTTCGGAAGAAAAATATTTTAGGTAAAACATCTTAAGAAAGGCAGTCCTTTATGGGTTCGAAAGGGATAATAGTCCAAAAATACGGCGGGACGAGCGTCGCCGATACCTCCAGGATAGAGAATGTGGCCAGGAGGGTCGCGCGGACGAAGAGGGCGGGCCATGACGTCGTCGCGGTCGTTTCGGCGCTAGGCGACACCACCGACAATCTCCTCGAACTGGCGCACAAGATAACGCATAACCCTTCGGAGCGCGAACTGGACATGCTCATGTCCACAGGCGAGCAGGTTTCGTGCGCTCTCCTGGCGATGGCGATCCATAAGCTTGGCTGTGACGCCATATCGTTTACCGGGGCGCAGGTCGGCATCGTCACTGACAACGCTTTCACCAGGGCGAGGATAATAGATATAAACGCCAAAAGAATCGTAAAGAGCCTGCATGAAGGCAGGATCGTCATCGTCTCCGGCTTTCAGGGGGCCTGGGAGGAGTTGCGGGATTTGGCCGGGCGGTGG
>CAZPYQ010000071.1:0-6850 GCA_964590585.1 uncultured Planctomycetia bacterium
GCATCGACTATGGACGGCTACAAATTCGTCCAAAAACGCATAATAGAGCAAAAGGTCGGCTTCGCGGACAAGTCCTGTCTCCATAGCAATCTCATGCGCGTATCCTCTTAATGCGAGAGCCCACTCATTATCAAGCCAGTTGTCGAAGCTGATATCTTCAAGAACAAGTTGCGATCTCGTTTCGGAAAGCCATTTCATTACCGCATCCCCAAACCCCTTCTTCTCAATACCGGGCGATTCTCCATCCGCGGGCACAATGCCTTCTGATGCCCGTTTAAACTCCTTCCTGACATACTCTATATTTTCGTTAAAATAAATCCGTAGGGCATCCATCATTTTAGGATCACAGCGGACGAGCTTTATCACTTCATAGGGAGATATATCGTAATCGCCGAACACCTGTTCGATAAACGCGTCGATGTCGGGGCCGACAAAATCCATCAGCACCACATGCCCGCGTCCCTCGGCGGCTGCCTTCCGGCTCGCCGCGGTAAGATTGGGGCGTTGCCTCTCAAAATCCCGGGCCGTAGTGTGGACAACTGCAATATAATTGACGCATATATCCGGCTCGGATATCTTATATATCCCGCCCGGCCCTTCGACAGGCTTGCCTCGACTTCGCTCGGCATACTTCGAGCCATCCTGAGCTTGTCGAAGGACAAGGTCGAGTCCCGAGCGTATCGAACGACTCTGCGGCTCCCCAACCCCCAGGAGGCCTGAAAATTCCTCATCACCTGAATCCCTGAGGCCCTCTAATACCCTTACGACGCCCTCTATGCCATCGGCGAGAGTATTCGAGTATCTCCGAACATACCGCGCCTTTCTTCGCAGATTCCTGAGGACGTCATTTAACGAACGGTTCCCATTCTTACCTTTGCGTATCATAAGATTTTTCGCGGAATCTATCATGTCAGCGGCGCGCAAAATACATATGAGCCGGATTACCCTTTCGACTTCTTCCTGGTCAGTCCTGCCGCCTCTATCGCTAACCAGGTAATCTCCCAATCTGGCTATATCCGATGGGGTCGAGAGAAAATGGTGAAAAGATACTATCGCCCTTACGTTTTTGGATAAATTTAATCCCGCCTCTTCAACCATTTCTATGGATCTAATGGGATGAAGAGACAAGCGCCTCTTATCGTCCTGCGAGGGTGCTAAACCTTCCATTCTTGTCGTTAATATCCCGAATATCCGTTCATCCGTCTTGCCCAGGTCGTGAACGAGCGCCGAGATCTCAATATCCCTCACATCTGCGGGCGAAAGGCCCATCTTTTGGCCTATGATACGCGCCAGGGCGGCCACCCTGATGGCATGGGCCTTTATAAAATATACTTCCGGATCATCCGGATAAAGGCCAAGGATTTTTGCCATCTCATCCATTCCGCTTGAAGACCCTCTTGTGTGAGCGGTATTTTTCGAAATCCTTTTATTCCCGGCGCGTCCGAACATATCCATGGAGTAAACGATACCTGCTTCTTCATCCGGGCTATGGTAGACATTGTATGAACCGTCAAAGACGACCACTATGCCTTCTTCCGGCATGAACCTTATCTGCGACCCCAGCCACGCGGCGTTTATGTCCGTCTCGAGCCTCGTAAGTCCATACGCGTCGCATGCCTCGCTAAAGGTATCCTCGACGCATCCAGACAACATGTTTAACAGGCCGTCCTCGCCCTCTCCTCTGGCCATCATGACGAGGAGGCGCCTGGTCTCTAACCTGTCACGAGGATCCACCCCGAGCTCCCCGCATATAAACCTGACGGCCCTTCTGGCGATTTCCTGATTCGAATATAGACTGGTATGTATAACGGCCCCCCGTCCGGTTTCTGTATCTACCATAAAAAGATAATTGCAGTACTTAAGCCCGCCTTGAGATATGACTTTTCCCGCGTCGCTGAACTTGAAGGTCACAAAACTGGGGCTGCCTTCGTCATGATATTCCACCCCTTCGTCCCATATGAGACAGTCAACATCGTCTCCACGCCACAGGCGCCTGCCATATTTTTTCTTAATATCAGAAAAGGGATCGAACCTCTCGATAATTATACTGTCATCCTTCAGAAAAACGTCTCTATACTGAATCGCGTCAGGGGACACCATATTTTCCAGGCCGGGCCCTTTATAAATAACTGCGAAGACCGCATCGTCTCTTCCCACCAACTTGATGATCGCCTTTCTCCCGTCGCCGCTTTTCTCCAAAACGCTTAAAAACTCCACCTTTCTCTTATCCTCCGCGGATCTTCCGTACATCTCCGTCAGGAAACCGTTTGCTGCCCTGGGGGTTTTCCCGGCAAGCAATAACCTGGTTCCGGCTATTATCTCAAATTCGAGCTCGGCGGAATCTTCTATCCCAGCATCAACGAGGGGTTTGAATACGGATTGGACGGCGAGCGTACTCTCTTCGGCGGCAGTCCTTATTTCCGGATATGACCAGGCGAGCGTGTCGGCCAGAAAAAGGCATAGCACGGCTACGGCTATTATCTTGAACCAAACTGTATGCATATCTTTATATTTAAACATAACCATAAAAGTATACATTATAATTTTAAGAATACAAGAAAGCATTATCTATCTTTTTTATTCCTTAACAATTGTGGTAAAAAAAATTATGCCTACTTCGTTACAGTAAATGCCTGGTAACTGAAACGGCTCTTCCTCCCCTCATCATAGACCTGCCTCATCGTCCAGGTGTAGGCTTGATTGTTTTCAAACATATTTACCGGAAGCGAAAGCTCCCACTGATTAGGAGGAACCTGTTTTTTAAAAATAAGCGTCGATTCGAGCGTAACGCGGCCCTTATAGAGCCGGAAATCATAGTAGCGCCTGAACGGCCTGGCCTTTTCGTGCCGGCTCCACTTAAAAACGAGCTCCTTAAGGCCAAATAGATTGACGGTATCGCTATTGGGTGTTATGAGTACAGGCTGGGGCACCTCTTCGCGTGCCGCGCGCGGCGCCGGGTATATCGCGCCCCGCGCGCTCGCTACGGAGGCGAGGAATATCAATGCGCCTGTAATTAAGGCCGCCTTCTTCACACTACCCTGTATACCTTATCGTGCTGACGCACCTTCTGCTCGACTTTTATACTGATGAGATCCCCGGGTTTCGCTTCCTGGGCCGGAACGCGGTTTATCTGCATGGAGGATATACTTTGTGAAAAATCGTAGTCCTTGCCCTTTATGCGTATCTTATCCCCCACCTTGACAGTATCGCTCAATTTTATCATGCCCACACTTATCTTGTCGAAATAATGATCGACCACTCCTATCTCTCTCTCGTCCATGGGAACCTCCTTATTTTAAAATACTCGTCTTCACTATTTTCCTATTCTCTAATGGCCGTAATCGCGCAACTCAACCAGACTCCCGGTGTGACTAACCTTAAAATACGAATATTTCCATGTCGTACCCTGGCCGTCTCCTACGTGAGGACAAAATATAGCATAGTCCACCTCGCCAAGGCCCACCTCGACGCGCAGAACCTTCCATACCGTTCCGTCCGCAATAAGCTCTCCGCCGGTAAGACTGCTTATGACCTTATTCGGCGGAGAGGCCGCTAAAAGATCAAAGGGATTGCCGTTGTATGAAGCCCCCTGATGTTCGGCAGCATAAATGTTGAGCGCCTCTCGAAGGCCTCCGATAACGGCCTCCTCCCCGGATTCTATCGCATTCAGGCGGATTTCATGATATTTCGGCACCAAGAACGCGGCCAGGATCCCCGTGATAAGAAGGATTATGATAAATTCTACAAGCGAAAAGCCGGCTTTCCTGACAGTAGAAATGCGTTCCATCGATGACCTAAAAAATCCTCCGACCAATCCAGCACATGACCACCAAGAGCATGAGGGTAAATACGCCGCACCCCCACCAGTCAGCGGGATTCGGCCCGAGCGGCCCTGTCTTCCCTTTTATCCAATCGGTAGTCGTAGATACGACACATGCCACGACCAGCAATCCGCAAACCACGAATACAACCCATCTCCACCACATACCGTATACCCCGCTTTTCTTTCCACAATATAATCCTATACCGCCCACAAATCAAGGTAAATTTTGCATCGTGATTCTAGGTCGCCGCAGGCGACACAAATTTAGAGGAAAAAGGGTTAGTAAGGGGAAAGGGAGACATTCTCTCCCTTTCCCCTTCTCTAGGTTAACTTCCTTTAAGGAAGGGGGTTCAGCGAGCGGTATCTATTTTGCCTGGTGTGCGAGCGCCGAAGGGGGAAACAACGTTTCCCCCTTGGAATTAAAAAGGCCGCTACCATTTTGCAGATAGCGGCCCTTTTTAATTTACCCCGGCGCTGGCCTACTCTCCCAGCCAGTTGCCCGGCAAGTACCATCAGCGCTGAAGGGCTTAACTTCCGTATTCGGAATGGGAACGGGTGTGGCCCCTTCGCTAAGAGCACCGGGAATCTTTTCAATAAAATCTGACAACTACGTTTCAAAGAAGGCGGATCGAATCAGTATTAGACCATAAAAATATGGTCAAGCCAATCAGTGAATTAGTATCCATCAGCTTAAGCCCTCGCGGGCCTTACACCTTGGACCTATCAACCTTGTAGTCTACAAGGCACTTTCAGGGATATCTATTCTTGGGGCAGGCTTGGCGCTTAGATGCATTCAGCGCTTATCCTTTCCGAACGCGGCTACCCAGCCATTGCCACTGGCGTGACAACTGGAACACCGTAGGTTCGTCCATCCCGGTCCTCTCGTACTAGGGAGAGACCCCCTCAAATATCCTACGCCTGCATCAGATAGAGACCGAACTGTCTTGCGCATGTATATCCATTATTACTAATGGCATGGACTATATCTTCACCCTTTCGCTAGCTGCGAGTAGGGGCTGACGTGTTATACCTTCTTTAGGAAGATATCTTGGCTTTCGCCTCAGTCTCTACGGGGATCAGATCGGTGTTTTTTAAATATTGCTGGACAGTGGCGCTGGTATTCGTCCGTTTCTTTGAGTAATTGAACTTGGCTGTTGCGTCAACCAGTTTACCCAATCGAACCAGCTTCAGGGGCGTCATCGTTTTAGGATGGGCCCTGATTAACCTTATAACTTGTTCAGACAATTGTTTCTTCAAGCGAAGATGCGAAAGAAGCGGCACTAAAATAGATTCCACCTCTTTCAAGCCGACGATGGTGTATTCTGTCATCCCATCATTTCGATGACGAATATATCCCAATTTCAGTCGTCTCTTTAACCAATGCAGAATTTCCTGATTTTTAGATTTCTGGTAAAAGACTATGCTTGTCCTGATTTGATAACCATAGATGTAGTCTTTGCGCCTGACAAGCTGCGCCATTACACAGCCATCACCATCAAGAAAACCCGCTATATATGCTAGCTCTTCGCTTGACACCAATCTGATCTTCCCTCGGTATTGCCCTCTGAATGTTCGGCATTCAGGTGGGGTTCCACCGATATAAGTCAGATTTATTGTACCGCATTTCTGCGGTAGAACGCAACGTAATTTACGTTCTGAACCCAGCTCACGTACCACTTTAACCGGCGAACAGCCGGACCCTTGGGAGCTTCTCCACCCCCAGGATGTGATGAGCCGACATCGAGGTGCCAAACTTCCTCGTCGATGTGAACTCTTGGAGGAAATCAGCCTGTTATCCCCGGAGTACCTTTTATCCGTTGAGCGATGGCACTTCCATTCGTTACCACCGGATCACTAAAACCTACTTTCGTACCTGTTCGACTTGTAAGTCTCACAGTCAAGCTCCCTTATACTTTTGCGCTCAGCGTGCGATTGCCGTCCGCACTGAGGGAACCTTTGTACACCTCCGTTACTTTTTAGGCAAATATGTTCGTCTAGCTTCTGGCACTTTGTAACTCATCTCCGGCAATATAAACTGAGAGACGAGACTTTTAAATTTCTCGTAGCTCCTGCCGGAAATATAGATTTGATGTCCTTCCTTTTGCTTTCTTGATTTCGCTTCAAGGTCAAACATTTCATATAAAACCCTTACAAGCCGAGATACCTCTTGTTTTGCATACCCTTGCGTATTCAGGATTACTCCTTTAGATTGTTTGGACTTTACTGAACCGTCGTCCATGAACCAATACGCAAGCGCCCTTGGCGTTAACCACCTCTTAATTAGCTTAGGCACAACCTTTGTTCTCTCTCTGTAAAATTGCTGCGCATAGAACCTGAAACTATCATGGCTTACAGTCGAGAATACCATATTGGTATACGTCCTACCGTTAGGCAGTGCCACGCTTTTCAAGCGCGGTGGCGTAAGCACCCAATCGCGGAACATATCATACATATGTTCGGCGTATGCCCTTTGCTTTAGGCTGTGCTCAATCTTCATCCTGTAGGTCCTTCCGCTATTCTGTGTTTCCAGAGTAGCGTCGCCCAACAGGATTCCGATCAACACTTCCCGCTGTTCAGGGCTTAGCTTTAATCGGGTTTTATACGTCTCTATTTCATTTGATCGCACCATTCCTCCTTATTTACAAAGGAGGCTAGACTCCCTGCTTAATGAGGGCTTCTAGTCGCCTAGAAGTTCAGACTATATCACCCTCTTAATAACATTAAGAGGTTCAGCGTATAGTCGTTGAGGGGGCCATTTATATGGCCTTCCCTGCTGATTATCTGCATCCTGCCATTTTCACTTTTGTTTTAGAAAAGTAGGAAGGAATACTCAGATTTCCCAGCATATAGCTGAATTTGCGTATGATAGTTGCCTATCATAGACCCCATATTGAGGTAACCGCCCCAGTCAAACTGCCCGTCTGGCATTGTCCCTCTCCCAGATAATGGGAGTAGGTTAGAATCCTAATACAGTAAGGGTGGTATTTCACATTTCCGCTCCATCCCGGCTAGCGCCGGGACTTCAAA
>CAZPYQ010000072.1:0-6818 GCA_964590585.1 uncultured Planctomycetia bacterium
GTCATAGAGGAGATATCGAAGATCACCAAGGGCGAGGCCATCATAACGACCGAGGTCGGCCAGAACCAGATGTGGGCGGCGATGTTCTACCGCTTCATGAAGCCCAGGACCATGATCTCATCCGGCGGACTCGGGACGATGGGGTTCGGTTTCCCGGCGGCGATAGGAGCGCAGTTGGGCAGGCCGGAAGCGGTCGTCTTCGATATCGCGGGCGACGGCTCTATCCAGATGAACATACAGGAACTTGCCACAGCCGTTTTCAATAAACTGCCGATAAAGGTCGCTATATTGAACAATTGCTATCTCGGAATGGTGCGGCAGTGGCAGGAACTTTTTTACAAGAAGAGATACTCCTATACATGCCTTGAGGGGACGCAGCCGGATTTCGTGAAACTGGCGGAGAGTTACGGCGCCTTTGGAATCAGGGTCTTAAGACCCGCCGATGTGAGGCCGGCCCTTGAGAAGTCATTGGAGATAACGGACAGGCCGACGTTCATAGATTTCAGGGTCGAGAAGGAGGAGAACGTCTTCCCGATGGTGCCCGCCGGAGAGGCCATAAACAGGATGATAGGCGGGATGGCGTAACTTGTAAAATAATATGTCGCGTACAGCGTACGGAGTACAGTGTACTGCGTAAAAGCATACGCAGTACGCCGAACGCAGTACGCAGTACGAAACACGAGGTATAAGTGAAACACACGATTTCCGTTTTAGTCGAGAACAAGTTCGGAGTGCTCGCGAGGGTCGCGGGGCTGTTCAGCGCGCGCGGGTTCAACATAGAGTCATTGGCCGTAGGCGAAACCGATGACCCGGCTATATCGCGCATGACGATAGTGACCGAAGGCGACGAGAAGACGCTCGAGCAGATAAAAAAACAACTCAATAAACTCATAGACATAATCACCGTGCGCGATTTCCTCAAGAAGGAACATGTCGAGAGGGAACTTGTCCTTATAAAAGTTACCGTTAACTCAAAAAACAAAAACGATGTGTTGAAAATAGCCGATTCCGCGGGCGGCGAGGCGGTGCACGTCGGCTCCAAATCCATCACCATAGAGGCGACCGGTGATGAGCGAAAGATAAAGGGGCTTTTAGAGGCGCTTAAACCCTTCGGGATACTGGAAGTGGTCAGGACCGGAAGGATCGCGATAGGCATCGAGGATAAGTAGATGATGTCGGAGGGGAAACCGGAGGTAAACGAGTAAAACTATATGTCGCGTACGGCGTACGGAATACAGCGTACAGCGTAGAAGCATGCGCCGTACGCAGTACGCAGTACGAAACACGAGAAAGGAGTAGTTGGGATGGCTAAGATCTACTACGACAAGGACGCGGATTTAGGCGTGCTTAAGGGCAAGAAGATAGCGGTCATAGGTTACGGCATTCAGGGCAGGGCCCAGGCGATGAACCTTAAGGATTCCGGCCTGGACGTTATCGTAAGTGAACTGGCGGGGACCCCTAATTACGAGCAGGCCAGAAAAGACGGTTTTGAACCCGTCTCCGCTCAAGATGCGGCTAAGGCGGCCGATATAATACAGATATTGACGCAGGACCATGTCCAGGCGAAACTTTACAAAGAGGCGGTTAAGTCCAATCTAAAGAAAGGCAAGGCCTTGGCGTTCTCGCACGGTTTCAATATACATTTCAGGCAGATAAAGCCGCCGAAGAAGGTGGACGTCTTCATGGTGGCGCCGAAAGGGCCGGGGGCCCTGGTCCGCAAGATGTACGAAGAAGGGAAGGGTGTCCCGTGCCTCGTCGCGGTTTATCAGAACGCGAGCGGCGACGCACTTAAAACGGCGCTGGCATACGCGAAAGGCATAGGCGGCACGAGGGCGGGCGTAATAGAAACGACATTCAAGGAGGAGACCGAGACTGACCTCTTCGGGGAACAGGCGGTCCTGTGCGGCGGGGCATCGGAACTGATAAAGGCGGGATTTGACACGCTCGTCGAGGCCGGTTACCAGCCCGAGATAGCGTATTTCGAGGTTCTTCACGAACTGAAACTCATCACCGACCTCATACAGGCGACAGGCATATCGGGCATGAGGCGCAGGGTCTCGAATACAGCCTGTTACGGGGATATTACGAGGGGCAAGAAGGTCATTAACGACAGGACCCGCAAGATAATGAAGAAGATCTTAAAGGACATCCAGAGTGGAAAGTTCGCGAGGGAATGGATCCGCGAGAACGAGGCGGGCAGGCCCAACTTCGATTCGATACTGAAGGCCGAAGACGGCCACCCGATCGAGAAGGTAGGGAAGAATTTACGCGAAATGATGCCGTGGATGAAGTGACGGGCAAAATTGAAAAGAAACCAGAAACCAGCAACCAGAAACCAGGAAAACAGAATCTGGTTTCTGTGCTCTGGTTTCTGGTTACTTAGGTGATGTATGAGTAAGATCATTATTTTTGACACGACGCTGCGCGACGGCGAGCAGTCGCCAGGCGCAAGCCTCAACATCAAGGAGAAACTGGAGATAGGAAGGCAACTCGCCGTCCTTGGGGTCGACGCCATCGAGGCCGGTTTTCCCATAGCGAGCCCGGGAGATTTCGAGGCGGTAAAGGCCGTCGCGAAAGAGGTTAAGGGGCCGGTAATATGCGGCCTCGCCAGGGCGCTTAAAGAAGATATAGACGCGGCGTATGGCGCGATAAGGCGCTCGAAGCGGCCGCGCATACACGTATTTCTAGCCACATCAAAGATACACATGAAGTATAAATTAAAGAAGGCGGAGGACGAGATACTTAAGATAGCGGCCTGGGCCGTAAAATACGCCCGGAACAAAGTCGGCGATGTCGAGTTCTCTCCCGAGGACGCATCGAGGACCGAGAAGAATTTTCTGTACAGGGTCGTCGAAGCGGTCGTGGACGCCGGCGCGAGTACAGTGAATATTCCGGATACGGTGGGATACACGACGCCTTTTGAGTTCGCGGACCTGATAAAGGGTATCAGCGCGAACGTGCCGAATATCTCCAGGGCGGTCATAAGCGTGCACTGCCACAACGACCTGGGGCTTGCGGTATCGAACTCCCTGGCAGCTGTCCTTAGCGGCGCCGGCCAGGTCGAATGCACCATAAACGGCCTCGGTGAACGCGCAGGCAACGCCTCTCTCGAGGAGATAGTAATGGCCATAAAGACGAGGCGGGATATCTTCGCCGGGAGATTCACGGATATAAATGCGAAGGAGATATACAAGACGAGCAGGCTCGTTTCAAAGCTGACGGGCATGCCTGTCCAACCCAACAAGGCGATAGTGGGAAGGAATGCCTTCTCCCATGAATCCGGCATCCATCAGGACGGGGTCTTAAAGAAACGGACGACCTATGAGATCATGAGCCCCTCCGACGTCGGTTTCGGCGAGACGAGGCTCGTCATGGGTAAGCATTCCGGCAGGCACGCCTTCAAAGAGCGCCTCAAGAAACTGGGATTTGTATTGAGCGAATCGGAGATCAACAGGGCCTTCAAGGAGTTCAAGGTGCTGGCCGACAAGAAAAAAGAGGTCTTCGATGAAGACCTGGCGGCCATAGTGGAGGACTCGGCGGCCGAGGTTCCCCAGATGTATCGCATAGAACATTTCTACGTGGCGAGCGGCGACCAGGTAAAGCCGACGGCCAGGGTGATGGTCAGGTTCAAGGGCAAGGTGCTGAACTCTACATCCTCCGGCGACGGCCCCGTGGATGCCTGTTATAAAGCAATCGATAAGATAACAGGCATGAAAGGCAGGCTTGTCGACTATCAGCTGCGCTCCGTCACGAGCGGAAAGGACGCCCTGGGGGAAGTCACCGTTAAATTATCCGCAGGCGGAAACAAGGTCACGAGCGGCCGCGGTTCATCGACCGACATCGTAGAGGCGAGCATCAGGGCTTATTTGAGCGCGGTCAATAAGATCGTGAAACGATAACGCTTTACAGGTGTTTTAAGTTATCCACAACGTAGGGAACGTTTAAACGTCCCCTACTGAATGAATAGAGATGAAAAAACTATACGGTGTTATAGGGCATCCGGTCAAGCATTCGCTGTCTCCGGCGATGCAGAACGCGGCTTTTGCGCATCTTAAGATCGACGCCGATTATTCCGCTTACGAAGTGGAGCCGGTCGATCTGGAGGGCTTTTTAGCGGGGATGATAGAGGAAGGTTTCTCGGGCGTTAACGTTACGATACCTCACAAGGTAAGGGTCAAAGAGTTTCTCGAGAAGACCGGCGTTCTCGATAAAGATGCCGTAAAATTGGGCGCCGTCAACACTATAAATTGCGAAGGGGGCCGCCTTAAAGGATACAATACGGACGGACCCGGTTTTTACAGGTCGTTGGTCCTGGACCTGAAGTTCGAGCCGGAGGGAAAGAGCGTGTTTATCCTGGGCGCCGGCGGCGCGGCGAGCGCAATAGCGATGTACCTCGGCGCCGGCCCGAAGAAGATATTTGTCGCGGACGTGGACGAGGCGAAGACAGAGGCGCTTAAGGCCCGCTACGGGAAGTATTTCGCTGCCGACAAACTGGAGACCTGCGCGGTGAAAGATATGAAAGCGCGCCTTAAGGAAACTGACCTCTTCATAAACGCCACCCCTCTTGGCATGAACGAGGCTGACCCGTCGCCGATAGACGTCGGGCTTTTAAGCGAGAGGTCGTATGTCTATGACCTTGTATACAACAGGCCGTCAACGCGCCTCGTGAAAGAGGCGCGTTTAAGAAAGATACGCGCGGTGACGGGACCGGGCATGCTTCTCTATCAGGGCGCGATAGCCTTTGAGATATGGACAGGCTTGAAGGCGCCCATAGCGGTCATGAAGAAGGCGCTTAGAGAGGCATTATAATGGCGGAACTTATATTCGTATTCGTCGTCGGGGCTATCGTCGGAAGTTTTCTCAATGTCTGCATCCACAGGCTTCCGCGCCGCGAGTCCATAATAAGGCCCCCATCTCACTGCCCGAATTGCAAAAAGCCGATCCCCTGGCGCGACAATATACCGCTTTTAAGTTTTATCCTGCTGGGGGGGCGGTGCAGGTTTTGCCGCGATCGGATAGCCTGGCGGTATTTTATAGTGGAACTGTTAACGGCCGGCGCCTTTTTAGCGCTATACATGTTCCTGGGCCTGTCGGTAAAGTTTTTTTTCAGCCTTCTATTTCTGTCGCTTCTCATAGTGGCGACGTTCGTGGATTTTGAGCACGAGGAGATACCAGACGAGGTTTCCGTGGGAGGGTTGATACTGGCGCTTGTATTATCCGCGGTATTTCCGACTTTCATGGGCGCGGCTTCCCCGGGCGCGGGCCTGGCGAGGTCCGTTTTCGGGGCGATCGCCGGGGGTGTCAGCATATATCTGGTAGGCGCGCTCGGCAAGATAGCCTTCAGGCGCGACGCGATGGGCGAGGGGGATGTAAAACTCATGGCGATGATAGGGGCGTTTCTAGGCGCGCGACTTGTGATGCTCTCTTTCTTCATCGCTCCGCTGTTTGGTTCGATATTCGGCATAGCGCTCAAGATAAAGACAGGCAAGGATACGATGCCTTACGGCCCGTTCCTTTCCTTAAGCGCGGTCATCGCCCTTTTATGCGGCGATAAGATACTGCAGATCCTGTTCGTGAAGCTGTGGTAGGGGTAAGGTCATTCGGCGGCTAAAATGCTCGCTTTGCGCCTGCATTTCTGACGCTGTCTCAAGGATCGAATTTACTTCGCAAATTCGAAGGAGGCATAAAATGTTACGATACCTGACGGCTGGAGAATCCCACGGTAAGTGCATGATAGTGATATTGGACGGTATCCCTGCGGGCTTGCGGTTGACCGAAGGCATGATAGCGCTTGAGCTTAAGCGCCGCATGAAGGGATTCGGGCGCGGCAAGAGGATGTCATTCGAGAAAGACAGACCGGAGGTGCTTTCGGGTTTGAGGCGTTCAGTAACCATAGGCAGCCCGGTAGCCATCACGATACGGAACGTCGACCATTCGATAGACGCGCTCGGCGTCATAGTCGAGCCCAGGCCCGGCCACGCCGACCTTGCCGGCGCCATGAAATACGGGCACAGGGATATAAGAAACGTCCTAGAACGCGCCAGCGCGCGGGAAACCGCGTCGCGGGTAGCCGCCGGGGCCGTGGCGAAGGCGCTTTTGGGGGAATTCGGCATAAAGGTGATGAGCCACGTGGTCATGATAGGAGATGTGGAGGCGGATTCCGGCGGCATGCTCTTAAAGGACATAGCCAGGATTGCGGAGTGTTCCAGCCTGAGATGCGTCGATAAGGTCGCGGAAAAACTTATGCGCGAGGCGATAGAGGAAGCGGCCAGGGAAGGCGATACGCTGGGAGGGGTCTTTGAGGTCATAGCCCACGGTATCCCTGCGGGGCTGGGCAGCTATACGCAATGGGACAGGCGTCTTAGCGCTCGGCTGGCAGAAGCGGTCATGTCTATACAGGCGGTCAAAGGCGTAGGTTTCGGCGCCGGGTTCTCCGCCGCCCGGACAAGGGGCTCCTCTTTACACGATGAGATATTCTATGACAGAGATAAGGGGTTCTACAGGAAGACGAACGCCGCAGGGGGCATAGAGGGCGGCGTTTCCAACGGCGAAGATATAGTGATAAGGGCCGCCATGAAGCCGATCGCGACATTGCGACGGCCCCTGGCAAGCGTCAACATAAGGAGCAAGAAGGCGGTGAAGGGTTCTGTCCAGCGCGCCGATATATGCGCGGTCCCTTCCGCCGGCGTTGTGGGCGAGGCGGTGGTGGCGCTGGAGATAGCGAACGCCTTCATCGAGAAGTTCGGCGGCGACTCCATCACCGAGATGAAACGCAATTACAACGGTTACATGGCGCAGGCGAGGAAGTTCCTGTCTCT
>CAZPYQ010000073.1:0-6807 GCA_964590585.1 uncultured Planctomycetia bacterium
CTGTTATTATATCACGCTTTGCTACGCCTCCCAAAAGCTTTAAGACATTGCGAAGCGCGTCTTCCGTGTGGGCATAGTCCACGAACACCCTGAATGGCGCGCCTCTCCCGACCGCCTCCAATCTGCCGGGCACGTAGCTCAGGCTTTCTATCCCTTTTCTTATGAATCTTTTCTCTATGCCGAGCGCCTCCGCGATCCCTATGGCCGCGAGTATGTTGGAGATGTTATGCATGCCCATAAGTTTTGTGCGTATCTCGATCCTTCCCCTTCCGGTCCTGGCCGTAAACGACGAACCGGAGAGCGTCGTGGATATGGCGCTTGCGCGCACATCGGCATCGTTTTCTATGCCGTATGTTACTATGCGGCCTTTTATCGAGCGCCTTAAGGCAAATACCTTGGCGTCATCCGCATTGAGGATGGACGCTCCGCCTTTTTTTAGGGATTCAAACAGTTTCGCCTTTGCCTTAAGATACCTGCCTATGGTCCCGTGGTAATCGAGATGTTCTTTTGTTATGTTCGTGAAGCAGGCAACGTCGAACCCTATCCCGCTTATCCTTTCCTGGTCGAGGCTGTGGCTCGAGACCTCCATCACCGCGAACCTTATTCCCGAACGCACCATCTCGGCCATCATCGAGCAGAGTTCCACGACGCCTGGCGTGGTGTTCCTGGACTCCATGACCTTATCGCCTATCCTGTGGCTTATGGTGCCTATGACGCCCGCGCTGCGACCCGAGGCGTTCAATATCTTCTCTACGAGATACGCGACGGTCGTCTTGCCGTTAGTGCCGGTTATGCCCGCTATCTTCAGTTTTTCAGCAGGACGGCCGTAAAAGTTGGATACGGCTATGGAGGCCGCTTTCTTGGCATCCTTGACGAATATCGCGCACACCCCCTTCGCGGGCGGCTTAAAACGCCTCTCTGTCATCACCGCGCCGGCGCCCGCTCTTATGGCATCGCTTATGAATGCGCGGCCGTCAAGTTTATACCCCTTTAACGCGATGAAGAGCCCCCCCGGCTTGACCGATCTGGAATCTGCCGCTACGCCGGTTATGCGCAAGGACCCATTGTCGCCTTCTACCCTGCAATCCACTCCATTCAGGATATCCTTGAGCGCCATCATCTATTGGTCACCATGACATATGTAGGTTTTTTTGCGTTCAGGTATTTGAGCGCTGCCTCGGCCACCTTCCCGAATACGGGAGCCGCCACTTCTCCGCCGTAATATACGGGGTGTGGTTCGTCGACGCACACGGCTATCGCGAGTTTCGGATTGTCTGACGGAGCGAACCCTATGAATGAGCCGACAAACCTGCTATGCGAATAAACGCCTGCCGGCTCCACTTTCTGGGCGGTCCCGGTCTTGCCTCCGGCTTTATAGCCGTCGACCCTGGCCTTCTTGCCCGTCCCCTCCTCCACGACACCGGTTAAAATCTCTCTCATCTTATAAGCCGTGTCTGACGATATGACCCTCTTCGCCGGGGGCCTTTCGAAACTTTTCACCGTATGGCCGTCCGTATCTATTACCTCCTTGATCAGGTGGGGCTTTACCAGATAACCGCCGTTTGCTATGACGGATATGGCCCTCGCCAGCTGTATGGCCGTCGCGGTGACCTCCTGCCCCATGGGCACCGCAAGCATACTCGTCTTGGACCATCTGGAGACGGGCCTGTTCATGCCCAATACCTCTCCGGGAAGGTCGATGCCCGTCCTCTCGCGGAAACCGAACCTTGATATATAATCCGACATCTTGCCGGCGCCGAAGCGGGCAGCGACTTTGACGGTGCCTATATTTGAGGAGAGGACGATGACATCCCTGAACGTGAGGGTGCCGTGTGGCCGGTGGTCGTGGAGCGTCCTCGAACCTACCTTGTATTCGCCGTTTTCGCAGAAGAACCTGTCGTCCAGTTTAACCGCCTTCTCCTCGATGGCGGCGGACGCGGCCACCACCTTGAAGACGCTGCCAGGCTCGAAAAAGTCGCATATCGCCCTGTTTCTCGCGGAATCGAGCGGGCGGGCCTTGAAATCATTCAGGTCGTAGTTCGGGTAGTTCGCCATCGCCAATACGTCGCCGTTTTTCGGGTTCATCACGATTATGGAGGCGCCCTTGGCGTTGTATTTCTTGTATATGGCCTCGAGCTCGCGCTCGGCGATATGCTGTATTACATCGTCCACGGTAAGGACCAGGCTGAAACCGTCCCTTGGCGGCATGTAATCTGACTGGTAGGATTTGAGCGCCCTGCGACGGCCGTCCTGGGTCGAGACGAGCCAACCCTCCTGGCCCTTGAGATACTTATTATATACGAGTTCCAGACCCTCCAGGCCTTCGTTATCCACATTTGTCACTCCCAGTATATGGCAGGCGGAACTGCCGTTCGGATAAAACCTCTTCGACTCTTTTATGAGGCCCACGCCCTTTATCTTCGCCAGCCTGACGGCGTCGGCCTGGCCTTTGGTGACCTTTCGTTTTATCCAGACGAAACCCTTATCGCGCTCGAGTCTCGCCAGGACATAATCGGTCTTGAGGTCCAGTATGGAGGCCAAATGCCTTGCGGCTCCTGCCTTATTCTCCGCCTCTCTCGGATTGGCGAACACGGATTCGACCTTCAGATTTACGGCGAGGATGCGCATGTTGGCGTCAAAGATGGCGCCTCTCTTTGGCTCCAAGGGTATGGAGATGGTATGCTGGTCCTTGGCGATACCCTCATAAAACGGGAAAGAGATTACCTGGAGGAATATTAACCTTGCAGCGATAAGAAACAGGAATAAAAGGAAGGCAAAAAATACGGATAAATGACGAGCTCTCAGAATTCCGCTGTGCACTCTAAACCTGTATATTGAAGAGAGGTAAAAATATCAAACATCAAAAATCAAATATCGAAATTACAATCCATCCACCATTAAAGCGTTGGCGGATGACCGCCGACGTACCAATGGCGGTCAAAACTTAAAAATTTTTAATTTTGATACGCCATTTTGATTTTTGGATTTTGATTTTTGATTTTCTGCCTATCTTTCTTTAGCTTGCGCTTCGGGCCCCGTTCCTATAAGGCCCATCACACCGTTCGCTATGCCTCTTCTGGAAACGCGCGCCAGGGTAATCTCTTTTTTATGATGCAATCCTGATCTGGCGGCCACACCTATGACCTGCTCTCGCCTGGGATATTCCACCTTTATATTCCTGGCGAGAAGCGTTCGTTCAAGCCGCGCCGGTGATGTTATATTGTCCAAATTATATACCAGCTTCTCCTTGCGGTCAAGCAAAAGAACCACGCCCTTTTCCTTCGTTTCTATTGCATAGGAGAGTTTTATGAGTTCCACCTGCTGGTGGACATAAAGAAGGCTCGCCAGCGTAATTACGATTATGACCGGCAGTATCTTTAAGGCCCTCATAGATCTCTGATCCTTTCGGCGGTCCTCAATTTCGCGCTTCTCGATCTGGGGTTTGATATTATCTCGTCCGCGGACGGCGTGAGCGGTTTTTTTGTGATTATCTTCAGGATATTTTTTTGCGCATAATCCTTGAACGTGTTTTTCACGATCCTGTCCTCAAGCGAGTGAAACGAGATAACGCACACCCTCGCCCCGGGCTCGAGATGCTCTATCGCCTTCTTTAGCCCTTCTTCCAGCGCGCCCAGCTCGTCATTCACATAGATGCGTATCGCCTGAAATGTCCTTGTGGCCGGGTGGATCCTGTGCGAAAAATATTTTCCGCGCAGGCTTCTCATCACGATATCCACCAGTTCCTTGGTCGTGGATATCTCATGGCCCTTTCTCTCTTCGGCAATTCCCCGCGCGATGCGCCTTGCGTACCGCTCTTCCCCGAATTTGAATATCACGTCTGCCAGCTCCTTTTCGCTTAAACCGTTTATGACCCTCGCGGCGCTCAACTTCTTATGCTTATCCATGCGCATGTCAAGCGGCGAGTCCTTGCTTATACCGAATCCCCTCTCCGGGTCCTCCAGCTGATAAGATGATATCCCGAGGTCAAACAAGGCGCCGGAAAGTCTCTCAACGCCCGCCTTTTCCAGCTCTTTATCCAATTCCCTGAAATTGGCGTTTATAAATATTGCGGAGCCCTCGTATCCCTTTAACGCCCTCTTGGCGAACTCTATGGCCGAGATGTCCTGGTCCATCCCTATGAGCCTTCCGCCCGGAAGTATGCCTTTAAGCATCTCGTAGGCGTGTCCTCCGCCTCCGAGCGTCGCGTCAAGCACCGTGCCGCCAGGTTTCAAGGCCAGATTCTCGACTACCTCATGGACCATTACCGCCTGGTGCACCGCTCGCCGTTCGCTCCTTATTTCTTTTTTAAAAAGACCGTTATAAGATGCCTTATGGTATGGCCGTCTTTGTCGAACTTCGAGAGGTTCGGGTCCAGGGCCCTCAACTTCTTAAGCCTTTCTATGAACATGTCGGAATCGACCGTCTTATATCTGGATTTAATCTGCGTATAGGCTTGAAAACCGTAAGGCGCCATATGCCACCTCCATTAAGAATTTTCCGTATCTACGAGCTTCTCCGCTATGTCTTCAAATGATTGCTTGGACGATTCGTAATAATCGCGCCACTTATCTTTCGCCCATATCTCTATCCTGTTTGAGATGCCTATTATGACCACATCCTTTCTTATGTCCGCGAAATCCTTCAGGTACTTCGGTATCAGGATCCTCCCCTGTTTGTCGCATTCGACGTCGCTCGCCCCGGCGAAATAAAGTCTATTGAACTTCCGCGCGTCCGCGTTCGTGAAGGGCATGGTCTTAAACTTCGACTCCTGCCGCTTCCATTCCTCTTCGGCGAACATGAACAGGCACTTGTCGAGCCCTGTGGTAATATAGAACTTCTCCACATAATGCTCTTTAAACGAGGTACGGAATTTAGAAGGGATGATAAGACGCCCCTTCTTGTCTATCGTATGCTCAAAAGTCCCGTAGAACAAGATGCCTCCACTTTATTCCACTTTTAACCACTTTGTGACATTAAGTATACACGATGAGATATTATTTGTCAAGTCTATGGGTGTAAATGGGTGTCCCAAAAGTGACTGTCACTTATCTCTCAAAAAGTGACTGTCACTTTTTAAATTGGGGGGCTTATAAAAGATTTTAAATAAGTGGACAAAAAAATGGGCAGGTCTGTAAGCCGAGTTCTGTCTCCCGCACCTTCTTGGAAGCTGCGGGATGGCGGTCATCTATCTAGCCCCGCCATTACTGGCGGGATCAAGCGACCTTACCCGTCCCGACACTGACGAAAGTTCCAGTAGGAGTGAGCCGCTCCTGGTTCGGGACCTATTTGGTCTTGCTCCGCGTAGAGATTGCCTCGTTTCACCTCCCCGCTTGCGCGGGGAACTCGTCTCTGTGGCTCTATATCCTCGCCTTGCGGCGGACGGCTGTTAGCCGCTACGCTGCTCTAAGGAGCCCGGACTTTCCTCCCGCCGTAAAATAATCGGCGGGCGACCACCCGACCTGCCCAATTTTTCGAAGAAAAATTGATCCTGAGGACGCGACCAAAGGAAGCGTCCAAAGGGCCTTTATTTTTTATTCAACCCTGCCAAATTTATCGCCTTGTTGGCCAGCCTATCCGCGTCTTTATTCATCTGGCGGTCTACATGCCTGACCTCAAATGCCTTGAAACTTCCCAGCATGTGAAGCGCCTGCGCGAAGAGCTGCCTTAATGCTTCGTTCTTTACCTTGTAGGAGCCGTTTATCTGCTCGGCTACCAGTTCGCTGTCCAAGTTTATGACGACCTCATCGGCCTTCAGGATGAGCGCTTCCTGCAGGCCGTATATCAGGGCGCTGTATTCCGCGATGTTGTTCGTCGTTTCGCCTATATATTTATAAAATTCTTTTATCCGCTTCCCTTTATCATCCTGCATCACCACGCCTATACCCGCCGGGCCGGGATTTCCGCGCGCGGCGCCGTCGAGATAGAGGGTGAGTTTCTTATTCTTCAATGTAGAGTATCCTCGCGCAATTCCCGCAGAATATGAGCTCCTGCCTCATCTTCACCTCGTTTATGACCTGAGGCGGCATGACCCTGAAGCAGCCCTGGCACGCGTCGCCCTTCACGGAGGCCATTGCAAGGCCGTTTTTAGACTTCAGTATCCTGTCGTATTTGGCAAGCATCGTCTTATCGACCTTCTCCGCAAGCGCCTTTCTCGCCTCTTTCAACGCCGAAACCTTAACCTCTTTCTCCTTGCCCGCAGCCGAAAAGGAGGTTTTCTCTTTCATCATCTTGTCTTCTTCTATCTTAAGCGCCTCTTTTTCCCGGGCGATCTCCTTACTGTTCACGTCTATCTCGTCCAATAACTTTATTATATCGTCCTCGACCGCGGACTTGTCCGCCTTGGCCCTTTCTATCTCCTGTTGCATGGCGGTGTATTCCTTATTCGTCTTCATCTGGTAGAGCTGGGTCTGGAGCTTTTTTATGTTCGTCTCCCTGCTTTCGAGGTCGAGTTCTTTCTCTTTACGTTTCACCTGTATCGCCTTGACCTTATCCTCCAGCTCTCTCAGTGACTTCGTGTTGCCCTTAAAATCATCCTCCAGTTTTTTTATAGCGACCGGTATGGCCGCCAGCTCATCCTCGAGCCTGAAGATCTGAGTATCAAGGCCCTGGAGCTCTATCAGTAATTTAATCTGTTCGTCTAAATTTATGGTCGTCATGAGTCATGGTTATGATGCGTTAAGGTCCTTCGCTGCGCCTACGCTTAAGGTCCTTCAGCGCCTACTGGGCGAAGGTCCTTCGCTGCGCCTGAAATGCTCGCTAATCGCTCGGACTTCTTAACGGCGCTTCAGGATCACGTTCGCCTTCGCG
>CAZPYQ010000074.1:0-6796 GCA_964590585.1 uncultured Planctomycetia bacterium
TATCTATTATACGCTTCAAATAATGCGCCTCTATCACTGTCGTCCATCGCTTTTATATCATCCAATGTATTGGCGTGCCCAAGATACACGAGGTAGGTTATCAGTTCCACAGAGTCCCGGGGGACCTGTCCGCGGGCGCGCCAATCTATCGACAATAGACTGCCGAGTTTATCCTCCAATTCCGCTATATCCCCTCCTCCGGATGTTACCCACGCATCTTCCAGAAGTAGCGCGTAACCTTCCTCCTGTAAATGGAGTTCTGCTATCGTATTCTGGATATTCTCGGAAGTACCTATAATCTGGCGCAACCTTTCAAAGATGCGCCCATCGGCCTCTCTCCCCCTTGATGAAGCGCGAATTTTTTCGGGCTCTCCGGATTCCTTGAGGGCAACTATAACATGGCCTATCTTATCGGCGCGCGCCAGATACCCGCGTGCCCTAAGCCCTCCGGCCACAGATTCTATTATATCTTGCGTATCCATATCGGCTAATCTATCGACCAACCCTCCCCAGATAATAATATCATCCAGGGCCCTTACAATCTCCGCGGGAACGATGGCCTTGTCCTTGCCCATTATAATGTTATTGAGATCGGGGTTATCGCGGTATATTCTTGGCCTGCAGGATACGACAATCTCTTTGGGCACAATAATGCCACCGTTTTTCTTATAGGTTTTTAAACTCAAGTCGCCCGTATCGGTAGTCTCGCACCATATGATATATCCGCCTTCCCGCGCGATGCGGCCTAAACGTCGTATGAGTGTATCTTCTTCTCCCGGATAATATTTAAGCACATTGGCTATGCGTATCATGTCGGCGCTGCCTTGAGGTATGGCGGATAGATTGAAATCTTTGTCGCCTTCTCTAAATGAAAGATTTGGTATTCCGCTGGCGAATGCGGTGTTTGGATCGGTTATTATCGTACCATCTTCGCCGCGCGCCGGGTCGCCTTCACGGATCCTGTCACGAAGGGCTGCTATCTCTTCGCGCTCACTATCATTGAGAAATTCGCCCCATTCATCGCTGAAACCATACAGGTATCTATCGTTAGCATCGAATACGGCATATCTGGTGGCGTTTCCCTTGTGCTGGACCACTATATAAGCGTTATCGGGGATACGGTCTATCCCTATAACCCTTGCCTTGCCGGACAGCCTCATGGCGGTCTCCTGCGTGGTAAAAGGCGGGATGCCGCTTTCTAAATCTATAAAAGTCGCCTCCGTCCTTCCCTGGCCGGCTAAAAGTTCTTCTAAAAGATCTTCTGTATAAGCATCTACCGCTTCTAATCTGCCTTCCCATGTCACACCCGGGGTATATCCGCTCGAGGAGAACCTGGGCGCTGCGGTATCTTCCTTTAGGCCAGGAACATCCACACTGGTTTCAGGTACAATCATGCGCGCGAAACTCCATAAATCAGGCATGGTAAGCGGTAGCCCCCCGTAAGCGAGGAGGCGGCGCCTGAATGTGGAGACGAAGTGCCGTGTTTGAGGCGAACCCTCTATGCCGTCTATTATCCCGTTTTCATTAAGGGACACCCTTACACTATCACGTATTATGTTGCCGCCTTCGATACGAAACGCGTAAGTACAGAGATACCCCTCTTCGTCCATATGTAAGAAAAGTGTGGCGGCTACTAGGGCCTTTATTAAAAGAAGCGGCTTGCCTTTGGAGGCCATCTCGGAGGCCTTATCCAAGAGTGCCTTGGAACCCCTGCCCCATGCCTCCACGACTGTAGCGAAATCCTCTCTTTCGTTCTCTATGCCGTATACTCTTTCGAAATTATCCGGGTCCCGGCCGGATTCTTTATAGAGCCGATGGATTAAAGGACAATCATATTTAAGGACATACCTATGTACATTGTGCCCTATCTCATGGAAGAGGGCGGCTATAAAACTTCTCGGGTATTCCTCAAAATCGCGATATACGGTTATGGGCCCGCTGGTCGCGGCGCTGGACCGCTTTCCTCGCCGGTTTTTTGTATCGGAAGTAATGCTGTAAACCTGGTCGCGCCAGTCTATTAGGGTGCCCCTGCCTAATGGCAGGGCGGAGAGGGTTTTATCTATCGCGTCTAATTCAGCGGGAGAAAATCGCGTATCGCCTCCAAGCACAAGGACACCGTGTTCGCAGAGTATGCGCCGCTCCTCGCCCGTCAATCCCAGTATGTTCGCAAGAACTGCAAGATGGTCCTTACCCAAATATCTGGTCACCATCTTTAAATCTTCCGGCTCTATCTTTCCCGCCGTCTTACCCTCCATGTCGATAAAATCCAGGAGGAGGTCATCCGTATCCACCCCTTCTTCATCCAATCCTTCTTCCAGAAATCTCTTTAAGGTAGGCGGGTTCTCGGCTTCGGCCGTCTTCTCCAGCGTGATGAACTGTCTGAAGGCCATGCGGCTCAATCCGTAATCTCCGCGGTCTATGGCGCCTCTCAATGCGCCGGCAAGGGCTCTTGCCAGAACATTAAGCTCGAGGCCCTCCCTGGCCATGGCCCTTATATCGTTTCGCCCGATAAGCCTCATGGCCGACGCCTGTCTGGCGACATTTCCTGAAGATAATTCCCGCGATAAATAGTCGCATACGCCCTGCTTCGCCCCTTTCTGTATCCGCCTATTCCTCAATGTGTCCCGCAGGAGCTCCTTCGACGGGCCCAATATCCGTAAAACCGGATAGCGCCAGCGGAGCATCAGCGTATAGCGGTTCGTATCGACAAGGTGGTCCAGGGTTATGTACAGGATAAAGGCAATTACCCCTAGCCATATACTCCCAGTCTTTATGCCAATAAAGACCGATGCGGCCGGAAAGACCGCGAGCCTAATGATATTCGATAAGATTAATGAGGTCCTTTCTATTTTTTGCGAAATATCCCGGGGCTCTTTAAAGCGCTCTGAGGCCGTATGCCTCTTTCCGCTCGATGATGCCCGGAATGTTTCTACCGTCTGCCTTAATTCCTCAAGGGCCTCCGCCTCACCCCCTCTGGGCACTCTCATAATTTTCCTATCCTGGGGCATTTCCGGAAGAAGCATGATAAGCTCCGCGAGCGGTCCTACGAGAGCGATGCCGGCGGCGCCGTTTGATTTGACCGCCCGGGCGGCCGCGACGCGGCCCCTTTCAGGATCTATCCTCGGCACATGCGCGGGCAGCCCTTTGCTTAAACGTTCTATCGCGACCCTGAAGGTCCTCGTATCAAGATCTTCTAATGTTTTGATGGTCCCGTCCCTTCGAATGCCGGCGTCGGCGCGGTCAAACAGGAAATTTCTGGTGTAACATACCGTGTATCCTTTCTCCTTAAGGAGCCCTATGAAATCCTGGACCCTTTCATCATCGAGCATATAAAAATCTTCTTTTGTTTTCGTTTCACACAGTTCATCAATCGCTATCGGTATAACCGGTTGTTCACCGTAACTCCCGGAGCGGGCGGCGGCTATCTTGGCCTTCACGGTTGAAGGGATCGACATACCGAGCATCCTGTAGACGATTTTCGAAAACCGCGCGGCGAGTCCGGCAAGGTTTATATCATCCGAATCGAGGGCATCATCTATAAGGGCGGTTAAGGCGTCCCCGTTGGACTTTTTAGACGAATTATAGCGGTCGGTATGTATGTGGACAAGCGCCCAAAGGGCGTGTTCGCGGACGGTCGGATCGGCGTCTTTTATGGCGCCATTTAACGCCAAGATTATCTCCTCGTCCCGGGCGGGAAAAGAGACGAGCGCTGTTATGGCGGCCGCTCTCACATCCACGCTTGCCTCCGTATCGATGCCGGCGCGTCTTATAAGAGCGACGCGTGCGTCGCTCATGGTTTTAGAGGATACCGATATGCCGGGCCTGGCGAATATCTTTCCTATCGAGATGGCGGCGTACCGCCTAACCCAGAAAGATTCGTCCGACAGCATCGCTGTCAGGTCCACCAGGGCGCCTTCGGGCTCGAAGACCGATAATGATCTCGCGATAGACCCGCGCACGATCCTGTCTTCGTCACCGAGATGCCTCCGTATCGACCTATAGGCCTCATCAAGCTGGTCCTGGCTAAGCCTCCCGGCTATCTTGGCGAATGCCGCTATCGCGTCCTTGCGCACCCATGGATCCTTATCGTCTATACTATCCATAAGAAGGTGCATGGCGTTTCTCGCTTCGATAGTGCCTATCTTCGTCCCCGGCGCCTCCAGAAGATGAGCAAGTTGTTTCACCGCCTGCTCACGCACGCCCATCCTGTCTATACGGGAGGCGCCATCCTCACTATATGCCTTTGCCAGATCGTCTATGAAAGAACGCATGACGGCCTGGCCGTCTTTTTTAAGAAGGCCGCGTACCGCGTTTAATCTTCCGGTGAATGTGTTGTGTTTCGATATCTCTTCTTCGACGCGTTTCATGAGGAGAAGATATTCGGAAGGCTTCAATTCCCTTTTGAAGACCCTTCTCATCTGATTCCTCACGATAAAATACGCCAGTATGAGGACCGCTTCGTGAGGAACTGTTACCGCGAGCGCTGCTAGGGTGGGCGAACCCAGCAGCATGAACAATCCGGGCAAGCCAAAATCGATAAGGCAATAATAAATAGCGAACGGCAGGCCTTCTTTTTTGACCACTTCCTTGATCTCGTTCAAAAGTTTAAGGGGGTTCTTGAGGGTATCGACGCGTTCCTTAAGCGCTTTTAATCCGTCTACTGCCAATAAATCAAGTTGTTCATTAAGCGCGACGCTTTCCTGTTCGTGAAGGTATTTCGCGAATATCCTGTCTACCTGGCCGGTCCCATACCAGGTCGCGATCGGCCTTGCCGCCTGCTTCTTCATATCGATCAATGCGTTATGGGCGGCCTGTAAGACTCCAGCGACCCGGCCTTTCGCGCCGCTCGATGACGCGCGTTTCGCCTCTCCGGATTGATCCCCGCCGGGTAATATGACCCCTCTTCCGGATATGGTTCCCTTCCCGAGGTATTCGGCCGTACTGCCTACAATAACATCGAAACCGAAACCATGGACCCTGGCGCTCTTCCGACATAAATGGGTGTAGGTAGCCAGCGTCGAGGAGTTCGCGAGGATGAATTTGACAAGCGCCGAATTATTTCCCGAGAGGATTCTGAAATACGGGCACTCTTTCTCATCGAGGGTGAAATTGGGCATTATTGAGATATATGAGATGCCTTTCGCCTTCATGAGGCGCGTCAGGTTATCGGTGTGAAAACCGCCGGTTATCAGTATCGAAACCGGATGAACGTTTTGCGTCGCGCGTTTTGCGTCATGCCGAAATTTTAATCTTTTGATAAATTCCTCGTCTCGCTTGTAGCTTAGGGCATAGAACTGTTCGACCTCGGCCAAACGGCTATTTATGAAACCGGCGTCCGGCAGGACAGGTAACGTAATATTATTATTTCGGGCCTCGCGTTCTATGAAACGGTTAAAGGCATTCAAATCAAAGTCTTTTTCCCCGGACTTATAATACGCGAATTCGTCCGGTGTCACGGTTATAGAGAAGACGCCCTTTATAACCTCCAGGTTTCGCGAAAGCCGGTCCAGTTGCCTCTCCCTATCATCCCGATAGAGCGATTCTTTTATCTTGCCCTCCAGGCGGTCTATCTCTTTAAATATCTCCTCTTTCTTTAAAGATGAATATAAGGTTACATAGGCGATATAGAGCGCCAAGTTTTTATATTCCGCTAGGTCGATCTTGACCTCCCGGGATTTCTCCATTAAATAGCCATAGAACTCCTGCGGTTGAATAGGGTTCATCTTAAATTCGACCGCTTTTTCGACCAGCTCCTTAACCTCGTCTTTCGACAGGATCTTGCTTAGCCTGTCTATCAACTGGTCGCGTTCGATATTTGACCTTTTAAAATCTATCTCCTTTTCCGAAATAAGCGTCTTGGACAGGATCGTTATATTCTCAAATTGAGAGGCGTCTGTATCATTGTCTTTGGCAAGATTTATAAGATAGGCGACATATTCCTTAAATTCTATCCTTTTGTCTTTAAAGAGGGCTCTATTCCGGTCGATTTCAAGAAGTTCCTTTGAGTATATCTTCGTCTTGAGGCGGCCGAGAGAGTAACTAATGGTATTGAGGGCTCTGTCGATGTCGGATTTGTGCTGGAGGGAGTTTCTGTAAACGCCAAGGTTATCCAGATAGATGTCCGTATCTTCGACGCCCCAGACCCTGACGGCCCCGGGGTTATTGATGGCGAAATACTCCGCCGCGTTTATCTCGCCTTCGCTTAGAAAATAATCGGCCACCTTCTTTCTTAAAGCGGCATCGTTTATCTTGCCGAACGCCGAGAAGTCATATGCGCCTTCACCGCCCTCGAGATTGACGGTATCTATCCCGTAATGCCTGTTAAGATAAGTTATGATGCCTCGGATGGCGCTCTGCGCCTGGTAATTGCAGTGGGCGTCCTGTATGTGTATGACGAGAGGTTGTTTATTTTGGGTACCGGCATCATACGAGTTGCGTACATATCCCAGATAGTCCGGAATGGTAAAACCCGCCGTGCCAAGAGTCGCTGCGGGCCCCTCGTCGGCCCGTTTTGATGGGGGCAAGGCGGAATAGGGCGTATTTATCGCGAACGCGAGGTCAGGGGCCAGGGTAGTAAATAAAAAAGACCATGCGGTGGCCAATGCTATGGCCGCCTTATATGGCCCTTTTAAAGAGAAAAGAATACTCCTAGATCCGCAAGCTTGCACCTTTTACCTCCAACCTTAAGTGCCTTTTATCTAGATGTTTGCATATAATTTTATTAATCTAAGTTTATATTGTTTTAACTATTATATCTTATGTTTTGAGTTGTTCAGGATACCTTATCTCGTTTTTT
>CAZPYQ010000075.1:0-6749 GCA_964590585.1 uncultured Planctomycetia bacterium
TGCCGAAGGTTTATAAGGAACTCTTTGACATACAACAGCGCCTTGAAAAACATTACCGCGACATGCAGGACATAGAGTTCACCATAGAGAAAGGCAAACTTTACATGCTCCAGTGCCGCGTGGGAAAACGTAACGGACTGGCGGCTGTCCAGATAGCGGTAGATATGCACAAAGAGGGATTGATAACCGCAGAGACAGCGGTGATGAGGATCGGCCCCAATCAGCTCGTGGAGCTTCTGCTACCCATGTTGGATCCGAAGGCGGAGCTCGCTTCCGGACCGATCGCCAAGGGTCTGCCTGCGGGGCCAGGCGGCGCAATAGGCCGGGCGGTATTCACCTCTAAAGACGCGGTGGAATGGGCCTCGCGCGGCGAAAAGGTTATCCTTGTCCGCGAAGAGACGTCCCCCGAGGATGTAGACGGCATGCACAAGGCCAAGGCGATACTTACAAGTAAAGGCGGCATGACTTCACATGCGGCGCTCGTTGCCCGAGGGTGGGGAAGGTGCTGCATAGTCGGATGCTCCGACATAGAGATAGGCGATGACGAAAAGTCCTTCTCTACAAAAAAGGGCGCTATTGTAAAAGAGGGGGATTGGATCAGCCTGAACGGCACCAAAGGGCTTGTCTATAACGGCAAGATGGCGCTCGTTGATATCGATCTTGACCACAACCAGTCCTATTCGGCGCTTATGAAGCTGGTGGATAAGATACGCGTACTTAAGGTGCGCACCAACGCCGACACGCCAAAAGACGCCTTCCAGGCGGTCAAGTTCGGTGCCGAGGGCATCGGCCTTTTCAGGACAGAGCACATGTTCTACGGAGAAAACAGCGAAAAGCCCCTGTTTCTGTTGCGCAAGATGATCATGTCCAAGAATGTGCCGGAAAGAAGAAAGGCGCTGGATGAGTTATTCCCCTTCGTGAAGAGCGATATAAAAGCGACCATGGAGGCGATGAGAGGGTTCCCCGTCACCATACGCCTGTTAGATCCGCCCCTGCACGAATTCGTTCCTCATGACGAGAAGAAGTTGCAGGAACTGGCCAAAGACCTCGGGGTCGATATGGCGGAACTTAAAAAGCGCGCCGACGGCCTGCGCGAATCCAACCCCATGCTGGGCCACCGCGGCGTGCGTCTCGGGATCACCTATCCGGAAGTTACCGAGATGCAGGTACGCGCCATACTCGAAGCGGCCTGTGAGCTCATAAAGGCCGGAAAGAAGGCGCATCCGGAGATAATGGTACCCGTCACCTGCACAAGACTCGAACTCGATAACCAAAAGGCGATCGTCGAGAAAGTTTACAGGGAGGTCCTGGCGAAATTCGGGTTTAAAAAGATAGACTACATGTACGGGACCATGATAGAGATTCCGCGCGCCGCTCTCTCCGCGGGGATGATGGCCGAAACCGCGGAGTTCTTTTCATTCGGCACGAACGACCTTACCCAGATGACGTTCGGCTTCAGCCGGGACGACATAGGAGGCTTCCTGCCGGATTATCTGAACTCAAAGATACTTACAGCCGACCCGTTCCAGACCGTAGACCGGGAAGGCGTGGGAGAGCTCATACGGATGGGGATAGAACGGGGGCGCAAGACGCGAAAACATCTTAAGGTAGGCATATGCGGAGAACATGGCGGCGACGCGGAGAGTGTAAAGTTCTGTCATGAAGTCGGCATGAACTACGTGAGCTGTTCGCCTTTCCGCGTGCCCATAGCGAGGCTTGCGGCGGCTCAGGCGGTGGTCGAGAATAGAGCTAAAAAAAATAACAAGTAATGGACGCGATAAAACTATATCTTAAAGACATCAAAAGGGCGCCGCTTCTTACGGCCGATGAGGAGCGGCGTCTGGCCGAGCGCATAAAAAAGGGCGACAGGGCGGCCAAGCAGAAGATGATCCAGTCTAACCTGCGCCTCGTTATCAGCATAGCCAAAAAATACAGGTATCTGGGCGTCTCCATGCTCGACCTTATAGAAGAGGGTAATCTCGGCCTCATGAAGGCGGTTGACAAGTTCAATCCCAAAAGAGGATGCAGGTTCTCCACATATGCCGCCTGGTGGATAAAGCAGTACATAACCAGGGCCATAGCCAACCAGGGCAAGACCGTGAGGATACCCGTTTATGTGATAGAGCTCATGATGCGGTTTAAAAAGATATCGGAATCGCTTACCGGTTCTTTCAAGCGAAAACCCAAGATAAGCGATATCGCAAAGAGGATGAGGCTGCCTACGAAACGCGTCAGGCAGATAAATAAGATGGTGACAGGCATATCGAGCCTGAACGCGCCGATAGGGGACGAGGGTTCGTCAGAGTTCATAGATCTAATAGAAGACGAGAACATGGTTTCGGCCATCGACGAGATATCCGGCTTTTTGACCCAGGAGAGGATAGACAATCTCCTGGACAAGATGTCGGTCAGGGAAAAGAAGATATTGACCTTAAGGTTCGGCCTGAAGGACAGCGTGCCTCACACGTTGAGAGATACGGCGAAACATTTCGGCATTACGCGCGAACGCGTCCGTCAGATAGAGGCCGCCGCCATAAAGAAGATGAAGAACCTTATCGAGCAGGAGAAGAAGTCTTTTTGAGAGGGGGCTTAAAGGCATGGATGAGTTAAAGGCATATATAAGAGACGTTCCGGGTTTTCCGAAAGAGGGCATAACGTTCAAAGACATAACCACACTCCTCAAAGAACCCAAGGCATTCAGGAAGGCCGTGGATGCGCTGGCCGAAAAATTTACCGGCAAGGGCATAGATGCCGTGGTGTGCGTCGAGGCGAGGGGCTTTATCTTCGGAGCCGCGGTGGCCTATAAGCTAAATTCCGGGGTCGTGCCCGTCAGAAAGAAGGGCAAACTTCCCTATAAGACGTTTGCCGTAACCTATGACCTCGAATACGGTAAGGATACGCTCGAAATACACCAGGACGCCTTTCCAAAAGGGGCTAAGGTGCTGATAGTCGATGACCTCCTCGCGACAGGGGGCACCACAAGGGCGGTAGTAGACCTTGTTGAGAAACTGGGCGGCAAAGTTGCCGGGCTGGTCTTCTTGATCGAGCTCACGGCGCTAAAGGGAAGGGAAAAGCTCAAAGGTTACCCCATATCATCCCTCATCAAGGATAAATATTGCTGATTCGTCTTATTTCTGTACCAATACGCGCTCACCCGTAAACCATAATTCCTGAAATAAAATACCGCCATCCTCTTGACAAACGTAAAATAACGGGTAAACTTTGAGTATCAGTATACTTTAGTATACTTTGATATATCCAGTGGCTCTTGCCAATATGCTTATTAGGATTTTATATTATTAAAAGATGCGGAAGAGATTGCAGGAGTGCAAATGTATGGAACTAAAAAATAAGTCATACAGGACAAAAGAGGTGCTTGGAATAGTAGGTATTTCCAGGGCCACGCTTTATAACTGGCTTAAGAATAAAAAAGTGCAGGAAGTCCGAAGGGATAGAAACAATTTCAGGGTTTTTTCCGAGGCCGATATTCAGCGCCTGTTGAGCTATAAAAATATATTGAAAGAACCTGACAATATTTAGGGGTAAACCTGAAAAATGGCAACTACAGGTCGATTGGGGCTCAGCACGAATGAATTAAAGTATGCGACAGAACTTTTGGCCATAACCACAAGGATGTTGAGCGCCTTCGATCTGGACAGGCTATTGGAACAGATATTTGACACAACGCTCGATTTCCTGAAGGCTGATACCGGGTCGCTCATGTTGGTCGAAGACAAGACACAGCTTTTGAAGATAAAGGTCGCCAGGGGATTAGACAAAAAAATAGCCGACACGATGGCCATCAAGGTCGGGGAGAAGGTCGCGGGCTGGGTGGCCAAAGAGGGCAAGCCCTTGCTTCTCATAGGCGGGCTCAAAAATGACCCCAGATTCAGTAACCTGGACGAAAAGAAAGAGGTCAAATCATCCATTACGGTTCCCCTGACCGTGGAGAATCGGGTGCTTGGGGTCTTAAGCGTCAATAACGTCAATTCCGAATCTTTATTCTCCGAATCGGATTTAACGGTACTCTCCCTTTTGGCCAACCAGGCGGCCATCTCTATATGGCACGTGAAATTGTATGAAGAGGCCAAGCGGGCCAACGAGGAGATGATAGCGGCCCAGCAGCAGTTGATAGCGAGAGAAAAGATGGCGGCGCTGGGTCAGCTTTCAACGGGCATAGCGCACGAGATAAACAATCCCTTAACCGCCATAATCGGCAATGTTCAATATCTGATGTCAAATATTCCCGAGACAGGCTATGGCCGGGAAGAACTCAAGGAAATAAAAGACGCGGCGGAATTCGCCTCCAGGATAATCGAAAGGCTCTTTAATTACTGCCGCCCTTCCGTGCATAAGCGGGAATCGCTTGACGTAAACAGCGTAACCAGGACCATAATCGACCTGGTGAGATCCCAGCTCGAGAGGCAAAAAATAAAGGTCAATCTTGATTTGACCGTTGACCCGACCATTGTGGCCATCAATCCGGATGAACTAAAAGAGGTTTTCCTGAATATAGTGCTGAACGCAAAAACGGCGATGCCGGACGGGGGGACGCTTACAATCGAAACAAGACGCCTAGAAACTGACGGCGTCGCGGAGATAAGGTTTATTGACACAGGGTACGGCATCCCAAAAAACCTGCAGGATAAGATATTCGATCCCTTTTTCACCACCAGGAGGCCCGGGGCTCCTGGATTGGGCTTGTCCATCTGCCAGCGGATAATCAATAACCATAACGGCGTTATACGCGTCGAATCGGAGCCCGGAAAGGGCGCCGTTTTTACAGTACGTTTACCGTTAAGACAATGAGTCGGGCTAAATGAAAAAGACCACAATCCTTATTATTGATGACGAGTCTTCGATAAGACGGCTTATATCGAAAGTCCTTCTCAAGGAAGGATATGATATTCTGACCGCTGACGGCGGGGAGAAGGCGGTGGAAATAGCCCTGGCGAACAAGATCGATCTGGCCCTGGTGGACCTGAAGATGCCGGGTATCGACGGAATAGAGACCATCCGCAGAATAAAAAAAACCAATTCCGGGGCCGCGTTCATAATAATAACGGCTTTTGCCGAGATGTCTTCCTTGAAGGACGCGCTGGAACTTGGAGTTTTCGATTATATAACAAAGCCCTTCGATCTTGAGTATTTAAAACATCTGGTCCGGCATATAGTAATCGGGGTCAGGCCGGGCGTCCTGCCTTATTTCGAAGATACCAGGCAGACCCTGGACGGCAGGCTGGAGCTAGGACAGTTGAAGAAAAAGAAGATGGACGCGTTTAAGGAGGACATAAAAGAGAGGATGGCCGTTCTTAAGGAAGAGGATAACTATATCGATCGTACGATAGCCGGTTCCTGCGATTCCCTAGCCGGATTAATAAAATATAAAACAAAAAAATTCATTACCAATAGTTACACGATCGTCACGGTTCTGGGTGTTATTTTAGGTTGCGTATACGGCTATGTCTACGGGGCCCTATCGACAAGGTCGCTGCATGATAACGGGGTCGTGAATAAACAGGCGAGACATGTCGGCATAGCAGATTTTTATGATGTCTTGAAAGACCTATCGGAATGGGTCCGGGTGCATGAAGAGATGCCGGCGCGTGGCGAACGCGGCGAAAAGATATCGAACAGGTAACGATTAACATGACTAAAAGCGAGATCATCGAATTAATCAATAACGGGCCCGGTCAGAAGGTAGAATTTATAAAAGGGCTGCCCGCAGGCGAAAAGAAAGCCAAAGAAATGGCTAAATTGATGGCGGCGTTCGCCAATACGAATGACGGGACGATTCTACTGGGCGTTGATGAAAAGACAGGCGCTATCGTCGGCATCGACCCGTCTGCCGAGTTCAGGTCCGAGATAGAGAATATAGATAAAAGATATTGCGACCCGCCGGTAATACCGGAAATCCTTTCCGAAGAAGTGGACGGAAGACTTCTGGCCGTCATAAATATATCCAAAGGCGCGGGGAAGCCTTTTTTTGTCGATTCCAATAATTATATAAGACGCGGAAGAAATATATATCTTGCTACGCACGGCGAGATCCAGGAGATGTACAAGAAAAGAAGTAATTTTAAGTTAGAAAAGGGCGACGAGTGGCCGGTGGAAGGCGCCACGTATGAAGACCTGGACCCCGAGCGGGTAGATGAGTACATCGAGATGGACAGGGAAAAGACGGAACCCAAAGATAAATCGGGGGGTTCGAAGAAAGAATTCTTAAGGCAAAAGAGGGTATTGACGGAAATAGGCGGCATGCTTCTGCCTACCGCCGGGGGTCTCCTTATGTTCGGGAAAAGACCGCAAAATTTTCTTTTCGCGAGCGGGGTACGGATAGCAAGGTTCATGGGAAAAGATACCGGCAGCATTATACTGGATCAGCGGGAGATAAAAGGAACTATACCGCAGATGATCGATGACACGGAACAATTTATCGTCAAGCATATGGAGGTGAGGTCGAAGATAAACGGATTTAAAAGGGACGACTTTACGGAATACCCGTTAGTGGCCGTGCGCGAAGCCATAACCAACGCCATCGTCCACAGGGATTACACCGTTGACAGCTCACAGACGCGTATTTTAATATTCGACGATCGTATCGAGGTGTATACCCCGGGGGGGCTCCCTGACGGCATAACCATCGACAACATAGAACGCGCGCAATATTCCAGGAACAGGGTCATAGCCGGCACGCTTATCGGTATGGGGCGGTATATCGAAAAATTGGGTACAGGCATAAGGCGCAT
>CAZPYQ010000076.1:0-6742 GCA_964590585.1 uncultured Planctomycetia bacterium
AAGGTCGGGAAGTTCGGGCTCATACAGGACAGGTTCGTTGAGGGCTTATCGAAGGGCAAGGATGACGTGAAGAAAGAGGCGCTCGACGTGCTGCGGCAACTGCAATATAAAAGGAAAGAGGCCGAGGAGATGATCGAGAAGGCCCTCGCCAGAAACGCGAAGCTCGGAACATGCGAGGACATATTGAACGAGGTCTATAAAGGTTCCATACCGTCAAAGGCAAAGGTTTGATATGATAAAAGACTCTCCCAGGGAAAAATTAATCACGCAGCAGGAGACCGACGAAGACGTTGTATTGAACATGTCTCTCCGGCCGGAGAAGCTGAAAGATTTCGTCGGACAGAAGGATGTCGTCGATAACCTGAAGGTCTCTCTCGAGGCATCGAAGAAGAGGGGCGAGCCGATGGAGCATACGCTCCTGTCCGGGCCGCCCGGCCTTGGCAAGACGAGCCTTGCGCATATAATAGCCCATGAGATGGGCACCAAGATAACATCGACGAGCGGGCCGGCGATAGAGAGGGCGGGAGACCTTATCGGGATACTGACGAACCTCGCGGAGGGCGATGTACTATTCATAGACGAGATACACCGGCTATCCAAGGTGGTCGAGGAATTTTTATACCCCGCCATGGAGAATTTTCAGATAGACTTCGTCATAGATAAGGGGCCGTATGCCAAGACGATAAAATTTACCCTGAAGCACTTTACCTTGATCGGCGCCACGACGAGGGCGGGGCTATTATCGGCCCCCTTGAGGGGCAGGTTCGGGATATTGTACCACCTGGATTTCTATGCGCCGGAGGAACTCGTGAAGATAATCCTGCGCTCGTCCAGGATACTCAAGATAACCATAGAAAAAGACGCCGCTTTAGAGATAGCGGGCCGTTCGCGCGGTTCTCCCAGGGTAGCTAACCGGCTCTTAAGGCGTGTGAGGGACTGGGCGGAGGTCAAGAAAGACGGTAAGATAACTCTGGACGTCGTCGCGGACGCGCTCAAGAGCCATGGGATAGATAAGTTGGGGCTGGACGCGCTGGACAGGAAAGTCGTGGCCGTCATACACGAATCGTTCAACGGCGGTCCCGTAGGCGTCGAGGCGATAGCCGCTACCCTGAACGAACAGACGGACAGCATCGTGGATATGGTCGAGCCGTATCTTTTAAAAATAGGGTTCCTTAAGAGGACGCCCCGCGGCAGGGAGCTCACAAAGAAGGCATATGAGTCGATGGGTTTGAAGAAATCGCAGAAGGAGCTTTTTTGAAGATTCTATTACATATTTGCTGCGCGCCGTGCGCGGTATATCCGGTAGAAACCTTACGTAAAGAGGGGCATGAGATCGCGGGGCTCTTCTACAACCCGAATATCCACCCCTACACGGAGTACTTGAAGAGGAAGGACGCCGTTAAGGAGTACGCCGGTAAAATCGGCCTGGAGGTCCATTACGGAGAATACGAGATAGAGAAGTTCTTCCAGCATATCGTCTATGACGAAGGGTCCGGCGAAAGGTGTCCTGTCTGCTGGTGGTTGAGGATGGAAAACGCCGCGAGATTCGCCTATCAAAAAGAGTTTAAACAGTTTACGACGACGCTCCTGGGCAGCCCCTATCAGGACCATCGCCTCGTCAAAAGCATATGCGAGGACATATCCCATAAGACGGGCGTAGGATTCTATTACAAGGATTTCCGCGCCGGATTCAGGGAAGGGCATAAGAGGGCAAAAGACGAAGGCGTTTATTTCCAGAAGTATTGCGGGTGTATCTTTTCGGAGCGGGACAGATATTACAGGAAGGAAAACCCTGAAAGAAACCAGGATAAAAGCGATGAGTGATATGGGGAAGACTTTCATAATATTTGGAGTTATATTGACAGCGCTCGGGGTAATATTTACCTTCGGCGGGAAGTTGTCGTGGTTCGGGAGGCTCCCCGGCGATATCTATATACAGAAGAAAAATCTCACCCTATTTTTCCCCATAACGACATCTATCCTTATAAGTGTCGTCGTCTCTCTTCTCTTTGTTTTATTTAAGAAACGATGATGAAGCCTCTCCTTGCATTATCCTTATCCGCTTTTCTTATGTTCTCCGCGTCTCTTGCGGCATCGCCGGCCTTCGCCCTGGATGAATCGAACATTATCGTAAGAGTATGCGTTATCGATGAAGCCGACAGCGTAAAACTTTCTTTAAAGGGCCCGTACTACATATATCCTTTGCATTCCGATGAGGCCATAAAAGGGGGCGATGGTCTCGCAACCCGCGTGAGGGCCACGAAAGGCGGCATACTGTTGGGGCGCGAGGAACTGAAGACCGGAGGTATTACGATAAAGGTCGCCGAGGATGCGGGCATCCTGGTCAATTCGCTCCGGTTGAGAGGTTACATAGATATAATACGGACCGGCAGCCTCAAACTCATAGTGGTGAACCATTTGGAAATAGACCGGTATCTGTGCGGCGTACTCTATAACGAGGTCTCGCATTTCTGGCCGTTGGAGGTCCTGAAGGCGCAGGCTATCGCGGCGCGGACATTCGCCCTATATCAGAGGCGGCAGAATAAAGCCAGGGATTACGATTTGAGAAGCGATATATATTCGCAGGTCTATCGCGGGAGCGATTCGGAGAAATGGACGACCAATAAGGCCGTATTCTTGACCTCAAGGCTCGTCCTTACCTATAATGGCGATATCTTCCCGGCATATTATCACGCCAATTGCGCGGGCATGACGGAAGCCGCGTCAAACCTCTGGAATATAAACACCCCGCCCCTTCGAGGCGTGGAATGCCCTTATTGCAAATATACAAGGCATTATAAGTGGAGCGACAGGATACCCCTGGAGGATATACGGACAAAACTTGTCGCAGCCGGCTATAAGATCGGAGAGATAGAATCTATAGTCGTCTTATCGCGAAATAAATCCAACAGGGCGGAGAAGCTGGAGGTTAAAGACACGGCGGGTACCGTTGTAATAATCACCGCAAAGGATTTCAGGCAGATCCTGCAGTCAAACACTATACGAAGCACAAATTTTGAGGTAGATATAAAAGGCGGCACGGCCGTATTCGATGGTTTCGGATGGGGGCACGGTGTAGGCATGTGCCAATGGGGCGCCTATGGAATGTCGAAACTTAAAAAGAGCGCGGCGGAGATTCTCCAGTTTTATTATCCCGGCGCCAAGGTAACGAAGGTTTCGGATGAGATTGTCAGAATTTGAGTATCATATCCCCAGAGAACTCATCGCGAAGTATCCTGCCAGAGACAGGGAGAAATGCCGTCTCATGACCCTGGATCGCGAGACCCGCGCCGTATCCCACAAGGCGTTTGAAGACATAACCGGCTATTTCAATAAGGGGGATCTAGTGGTCCTTAATGATACGAAGGTTATACCCGGCAGGATCTTCGGCAGGCGCAAGACGGGCGGTTTGGTGGAGCTCTTCATCCTGGAAAAAAAGAACCCTATGTGCGAGGCCCTGGTAAGGCCGTCGGGACGATTGAAGACGGGGGAGAAGATAGTCCTGGAATCTGGCGACGAGGTTGAGATTTCGGAAAGAGGAGAAGTGGGCAGGTTCGTCAGGTTTAACCGTCCGCTCAACGATATATTGGAAGAAGCGGGGCACATCCCGCTGCCCCCCTATATAGACAGGCGCGACGAGGAGTCCGACAGGGAAGATTATCAGACTGTATACGCCAGGCGCGAAGGGGCCACAGCGGCGCCCACGGCCGGGTTGCATTTTACCAAGGCGCTCATTGAGAGGATAAGGGCGGAGGGGGTCAGTACGGCATATGTGACGTTGCACACGAGTTATGGAACCTTTGCGCCGGTCAAAGAAGACGTGATCGAGCGGCACAGGATGCATAAGGAGTTCTTCGAGATGCCTCCCGAGACGATAGAGGCCCTGAAGGAGACGAAGTCGCGCGGCGGGAAGGTGTTTGCCGTGGGGACGACGAGCGTGCGGGTTCTGGAGCATTACGCGTTAAAGAGACCGGCGGCCGGGGCCGAGGGGCCGGGATGCAGCGGTCACACAGATCTTTTTATCTATCCGGGATTCAAATTTCAGGTCGTCGACCGTCTAATCACCAATTTTCATCTGCCCAGATCGACCCTTATATTGCTCGTCTCCGCTTTTGCCGGCCGGGAACTCATCCTCGAGGCGTACCAAAAGGCGATAGATGAGAGGTACCGTTTTTTTAGTTACGGCGACGCTATGTTGATAATTTAGGGACCGGCAGCCGCGGGGTCCAGGGGCCAGGTATGTTTAAGCTATTACATAAAGACGCTACGACGAAGGCGAGGGCGGGGTTGCTGGCGACAGCGCACGGGGAAGTGGAAACACCCGTCTTCATGCCGGTCGCAACGCAAGGGACCATAAAAACGCTTTCTAAACGGGACGTTGAAGAGTGCGGCGCGCAGGTTATTTTGGGAAACGCGTATCATCTCTATTTAAGGCCGGGATTGGATATAATACGGAAAGCGGGCGGCTTGCATAAGTTTATCGGTTGGCCCGGGCCGATATTAACCGATTCCGGAGGATACCAGGTCTTCAGCCTTGCGCCGCTTCGCAAGATAAAAGAAGATGGCGTGGAATTCCAGTCGCATATCGACGGCTCGAGGCATGTCTTCACTCCGGAGAAGGTGATAGAGATACAGGAGGCGTTGGCGAGCGATATCATGATGCCTCTCGACGAGTGCGTCCCCTACCCGGCGTCTAGGGACTATACCGAACAATCGCTTGCGATTACCACGGCCTGGGCGATGCGGTCTAAGAAAGCTTTTAAGGCCGTACGCAGTACGCCGTACGCGGCACGACTTTTGTTCGGTATCGTGCAGGGAGGCACATACCTCGATCTGCGGAGGCAGGCGGCGGAGAAGTTGCTGGAGATCGGGTTCGACGGATACGCGATAGGCGGGGTTAGTGTCGGGGAGCCTCGTCCTGTTATATATGAGATCGCGGCTTATACCGCCGGACTGTTGCCCGAGGAGAGGCCCCGTTATCTCATGGGGGTGGGCACGCCGGGCGACATGCTGGAGGCGATATCCATGGGGATCGACATGTTCGACTGCGTGGTACCTACGAGGAATGGGAGGAACGGCCAGGCGTTCACGTGGAGAGGCGAACTTCAGCTCAGAAACGCGGCATTCAAGGAGGATTTTGGGCCCATAGATAAGGATTGCGATTGCTATGCCTGCAGGACATATACCAGGGCCTATATAAGGCACCTCTTCAACGCGGGGGAGATACTGGGCTTAAGGCTTGTCTCATTGCATAATATACATTTTTATGTTAAACTTATAGAAACTGCGCGTGAGGCGATTTTAGATAATTGTTTTTACGATTTTAAACGAAAATTTATAAAAGAATATAAAAGAGAGGAGATGTTCGATGAATCCAGGGCCTAATGCGGCGCTTCTTAACCTGATGCCTATCATTTTGATATTCGCGGTCTTCTATTTTCTTTTGATAAGGCCGCAGAAGAAGGCGCAGGACGAACACAAAAAGATGCTGACGCTTCTAAAGAAGAATGATGAGGTCACGACATCAAGCGGCATATATGGGACCATTCTAAACGTCAAAGACGACACGGTCACTCTAAGGGTCGACGATAACGTCAAGATAGAGGTCTTGAAAAGCTCGATAGGCGTTGTGAGGCGGAAGGCCTCGGAATAGTTTGGAGTTAGAAGCCGGGAGTTTGGAGGAGAAATAATAGAAAGGTGCGATAATGGATAAGAAGTTACAGTGGAAGATAGTCGGAATAATAGCGCTTACTATATTATCTCTTTACGTAATATGGCCGCCCTTTGCTTCGAGGGATCAGGAAGGGAAGATCGCGCAGAAGGGGAAGATAAATCTCGGCCTCGATCTGCAGGGAGGGATGCATCTTGTCCTTAAGATTGACACCGAAAAGATACCGCTCGAGGGCAGGAAGGACGCGGTCGACCGCGCCATAGAGATAATAAGGAACAGGATCGACCAGTTCGGCGTGGGCGAGATGTCTATACAGAAACAGGGTAAAGACCACATCGTCGTACAGCTGCCTGGCATAACCGACAGGGAACGCGCGCTCGAGATAGTCGGGAAGACGGCGCATCTTGAATTTAAGATAGTGAGCGACGATACGGAGCTCCTTAAGAAGGCTTTAGCCGATGAGCCGGTAGAGGGGTATGAATTGAAATATATGGATAGCCCGAGGGGCGGCAGCGAGCCGGTGCTCCTGGAGAAGGAGGCGGCCCTTACAGGCGATCTCCTCGTTAATGCCCAGACGGAATTCAGCTCGCAGGGCTTCGGCGAACCGTATGTCTCTCTTACGTTCAACTCCAAAGGCGCGGATATATTCTCCAAGCTGACCGCGGCAAATGTCGGAAAGAGGCTGGCCATTATTCTGGACGGTAAGGTCCAATCGGCCCCTGTGATCCGCGAGCCCATACCTTCGGGCAGGGCGCAGATAAGCGGTAATTTTTCCGTGGAAGACGCGAATTCCCTCTCGGTGGTCTTAAGGGTCGGCGCATTACCCGCGCCGGTCAGCGTCGAGGAGGAGAGGACCGTAGGCCCGCTCCTGGGCGCGGACTCGATACGCACGGGCCTCAGGGCCACCGGCATAGGCGCCCTCATGGTCTTCCTTTTCATGATCTTCTATTATGGGCTGTCGGGATTTGTGGCCTGCACGGCGCTTATCTTGAATATCCTGTTTACATTGGCGGCCCTTTCCATTTTTAAGGGCACGTTGACTTTACCGGGCATAGCGGGTTTAACCCTTAC
>CAZPYQ010000077.1:0-6674 GCA_964590585.1 uncultured Planctomycetia bacterium
CGATATCCGCGACCCGTAAACGATGCGGGAAAATATATCCCTTCCGAGCGTGTCTGTGCCGAATATATGTTCTCTTGACGGAGCGGACAGGATGGCGTTCGTGTCTGTATCCGATGCGCCGTAAGGGGCGATGAGGCCGGCGAAGACCGCCGTAAAAAGCATGCTCGCGATAAACAAAAATCCGGCGAAGGCCGCCTTATTCCTCATGAACTCTTTCATCGTTCCTCCCGGGCCGCCTTACCGGCTATCCTTATCCTCGGATCCGCAGAGGAGTAGGCGATATCGGCTAGAAGGTTCCCCAGCAATGTGAGCATGGCCCCTATCGACAGAACCCCCATTATGGTCGGGTAATCCCTTGCCATAACAGAGTCGTAGAACAATCTCCCCATGCCGGGTATGGCGAATATCGATTCGAATATCACGCTCGAGCCTATCAGGGCCGGAACCGAGAGCCCCAGGATGGTGATTATGGGAAGAAGCGCATTCTTCAGGGCGTGCCTGTATATGACGCCCATCTCTCTCATGCCTTTAGCCCTAAGCGTCCTTATATAATCCTGCTCCATGATGCCTATCATGGAGGCCCGCATATAACGCGATATTATAGCCAGGCTCGCGAAGGCGGAGATGGATACCGGTAGTACCAGGTGCCTTGCGAAGTCGGCTACCTTGCCCGGAAGGCTTAAGTATTCGAAATCCAGGGAGACGATGCCGGATACCGGAAGCCAACCGAGACTTATGCCAAACCAGCTCATCAGGATAAGGGCCAGCCAGAATTCCGGGGCGGAAAATCCTATAAAAACGAATACGGTCGTAATCTTATCCCTTACCGTTCCCCTCTTCATGGCAGAGAATATGCCCAGCGGCACGCCTATCAAAAGGGCCAGGATAAGGGATGATACGTTTATGAAAAGCGTTATGGGTATCCTCTCGAATATCCTCTTCGATACGGGCCTCGCGTCGATATAGGAACGCCCGAAATCGAACTTAAGGAACCTTTTTAGCCATTCGATATATTGGACATGGACGGGCCTGTCCAGCCCATAGAGCTTTTCCAGCTTAAGCCTCGCCTCATGCGAGACTTTTGGATTCAGGCTTGTCTGGATGTCCGTGGGTTTCCCGGGCGCAAGGTGAATGACGAGGAACGATATCACCGTTATCCCGAAAAATACAGGTATGAGCCCCAATATCCGTTTAACCAGGTACTTGATCATTTTCGTTCCCCGTATCCCGTATCCCGTATCCCGTTCCCCGTATCCCTATTTATACCTTTGCTCCTCTTTCGGCGCGTACCACTTTATGAAATTATACCCTATCCCTATAGGCGACGAGTATATATTCCGAAACCTTTTATGGACTATAGGCAGCGCCTCGGGCGCGTACAGAAAGAGGCAAGGCTCGTCTTCATGAATAAGGGAGTGTATTTCATGATATATTCTTTCGCGTTGCGCGGGATCGAACGTACGCCGGCCTTCCTCCAAAAGTTTGTCCACCTTTTCGTTCTTATATCCTATGAAATTAAATTCGCCCTCGCGCGTCCTGGAAGAGTGCCATATATCGTAGCAATCCGGGTCGCGCGAGAGGAACCATCCCATGAGGACAGCCTCGAACCGCCTCTTATTGATGAATTCGTTCACCAAGGCGCTCCATTCGACCACCCTTATCTTGACCCTTATACCTATATCTTTAAGATACCTCTGTATGAGTTCCGCCGACCGCATGCGTTCGGCGTTGCCCTGGTTGACGAGGACGGTAAATTCGAACTCCTCGCCTTCTTTCTCGACCCAGCCGTCCCCGTCCGTATCATCCCACCCGGCCTCTTTCAAAAGCTCCTTCGCGCGGGCGGGGTCATAAGGGACTGCCCCCACCTTGTGATTATACGACCAATGCTCCGGCATGAACGGCCCTGTGACGATCCGGGCGAGGCCGAAGAATATCACGTTTATGATCTCTTCCTTATTGACCGCGTAATCTATGGCCTGCCTGACCCTCAAATCCCGGAACTTCGCGTCAGACAGGTTATAGCCCATGTAGGTGTACCCGAAACTCGGGTACCTGAACTTCCTGTAATGGTTTTTAAAAAAATTATTTCCGGTCTGCCTGGTGAACTGAAGCGGAGTAAGGGCCGCCATGTCGACACCCTGTGTCTGGAGTTCAAGAAATATCGTCGCTTCGTCGGGTATGACCCTGAATATATACCTGTCGATGTACGGGCGGCCCTCGAAATAATCGTGGTTTGAGACAAGCTCTATCCGCTCCCCTGTCTTCCACCTTTTGAACTTATAGGGGCCCGTGCCTATGGGGCGGCGCGAGTAAGAGGTAGTGTTCAGGTCCTCCTTCTTTAGTATATGCCCGGGCATTATAGGCATGCCCCAGCTCGACAGGGCTGGAGAAAACGGTTCTTTATAGGTTATCCTGACCGTATAGTCGTCGACGACCTCGAGCGACTTTATCCTTTCGAAGTCCGCGCCATAAGGCGTCTTGACATCCGGGTCTATGAGCCTCTTATATGTGAACTCAACGTCTTTCGCCGTAAAGGGTTGTCCGTCATGCCACCTCACCCCGCTTCGTAAGCGGAAGGTTATGACAAGGCCGTCATCGGACACATCCCAGCTCTCGGCGAGGTCGCCGGCGATATTGACATCTTTATCGTACTTGACGAGGCCGTTGAAGACGAGCGAACATATCTCTCCGGAAGGGGCATCCGAAGCGAGGATGGGGATAAGCGTCCTGGCGTCTCCTATGGAGGCGGTCACTATCGCGTCGCCGTAATCCTCCGCGCGCCCCTCAGGATTGACGCACAAAAAAAGCGCCGCTAATATAATTAGCGGCGTTATGAAACGCGATAGGCCTTTGGTCACCATACAATTCACGGGATTTTAAAAATCATACTGGAAGTCGTCCGGCAGTGGCTGCGGGACCCCGCTCTGGGCAGGCGCGCCGCTAAGGGGCAGCTGGACTTTCCCTCCGGCAACGAGGGATCTCCCCCTGTGGCCCGTCATCACCGCCAGGGTGAGACAGGTGATAAGATATACGGCCGCGCATACGGCCGTGGCGCGCGCCAAAAATACGGACGTCTTGGTACCAAACAAGGTCTGCGTGGAACTGCCGCCGAACGTGTCGCTTAAACCGCCGCCGCGGCCGGCCTGAAGCAGGATTACCAGTATCAGGACAATCGAAGTGGCTACATGTATGAATATGACCAAACCGTATAAGATATTTCCCAGCATGTTTTTACCCTTCTTTAACGGAATTTTTAATTATCTCGACGAAAGACTCCGCCTTGAGGCTCGCCCCGCCCACCAGGGCGCCGTCCACATCGGGCTCGTTTATAAGTTCTCTTATATTATCCGGCTTGACGCTTCCGCCGTATTGTATCCTCACGCTTTCCGCCAGGTCGCGGCTGTAAAGCCCTGACAAGAGGCCCCTTATATATTTATGCGCCTCCTCGGCTTCGTCCTTCGTGGCGTTGACCCCGGTGCCTATGGCCCATACGGGCTCATACGCTATTATAACCTTCGCCATCTCTTCCTCATCTATGCCTTTAAGGCCGTTTTCAACATGGTCCTTTATTATGTCAAAGGCCTTGCCCGCCTTCCTTTCGGAGAGCGTCTCGCCCACGCACATTATAGGTAAGAGGCCCGAGGCGAGCGCCGCCTTTATTTTTCTATTGACCGTCTCGTTAGTTTCGTGAAAATAGGCCCTTCTCTCGGAATGGCCTATGATAACGTATTTACAACCGGCGTCCTTAAGCATGGCGCACGATATTTCACCGGTAAAGGCGCCTTCCTTCTCCCAGTATATATCCTGTCCGCCCAGCGCGATATTGGTCTCCATTACGAGTTCGTAGACCTCGCTTAAGGCCGTATACGGCGGGCAGACGACTATGTCGACATTCTCTATGCTGTAGACGCTGCGCTTTATCTTATTCACAAGGTCTATCGCCTCATGGATGCCCTTGTTCATCTTCCAGTTTCCCGCGATTATCGGTCGTCTCATATCAATATCCAATACTGCATAAAACTCTAAACACTAAACTCTAAATCCTAAACAAATCCAAAACTCAAATGTCCTAAATACCGTGTTTTTGACTTTTGAATTTAGGGTTTAGAGTTTGTTTAGGGTTTAGGATTTCGAATTTAGAGTTTAACATATTATTTTCACTTATCCTGTAATGCATCAATCCCCGGCAGCCCGCGCCCTTCGAGATATTCCAAAGACGCCCCTCCGCCTGTCGATATGTGGGTTATCCTGGCGTCGAGCTTGAATTTAAGCATCGCTGCGGCAGTATCGCCTCCGCCTATTACCGTGGTGACGCCTTTTAAGCCCGCGAGGAACTTCGCGACATCCTCGGTGCCCCTGGCGAATTTTTCCATCTCGAATACCCCGAGAGGGCCGTTCCACACGACCGTCTTCGCGTCCTTCAATTTATCTTCGAAGAGCTTTGTCGTCCTGGGGCCTATATCGAGCCCCATCCAACCGTCCGGGATATCCTCGCCGACCGTCTTCGTATTGGCGGCGGCGTCAAACTTGTCGGCTATTATATTGTCTACGGGCAAAAGAAGCGGTATGCCCTTATCTTTCGCCTTATCCATGGCGGCCCTGGCCGTCTCGAAACCGTCCTTATCCAGTTTCGACGCGCCTATAGTCTTCCCCGCCGCCTTCAAAAAGGTGTACGCCATGCCGCCGCCTATCAAAAGCGCGTCAACCTTGTTCAGGAGATTGTCTATTACCTTTATCTTGTCCTTCACCTTCGCGCCGCCCAGGATGGCGACGAACGGCCTTTTCGGATCGTCTACCGCGCTGCCCAGATATTCTATTTCCTTCTCGAGAAGGAACCCCGCCACGGAGGGAAGGTACCTCGTCACGCCTTCGGTGGATGCATGCGCCCTGTGCGCCGTCCCGAAGGCGTCATTGACAAAGATATCTCCAAGGCCGGAAAGTTCCTTCGCGAAGGATAGGTCGTTCTTCTCCTCTTCGGCGTGGAACCTTAAATTTTCGAGAAGTACTATATCGCCCGGTTTCATGCCGGAAACGGCCTTTTCTACGCCGCTGCCTATGCAATCATCCGTCTTCGCGACCTTCCTGCCCAACAATTCCTCAAGGCGCTTCGCCGCGGGGTTTAGCCTCATCTTGTCCACTACCTTACCGTCAGGCCTGCCCAGATGGCTCATGAGTATCACCTTGGCGCCTTTATCGAGCGCATACTTTATGGTAGGTACGGCCGCCCTTATCCTTATATCGTCCGTTATATTCAACTTGTCGTCAAGAGGGACGTTAAAGTCGACCCTAATCAGGACACGCTTACCGTTTATATCAACGTCTCTGATCGTTTTCTTCATATCCGTTTCCTTTTTACAGCCCCTTCTTTATCATATATTCGATAAGGTCCACGACCCTGCATGAATACCCCCACTCGTTATCGTACCACGCTATGACCTTGGCGAAGTTTCCGCCTATCACCTTAGTCATCTTTGAATCGACTGTCGAAGAGGCCGGGGTGTGGTTGAAATCTACGGAAACCACTGCATCTTCCGTATAGTCGAGCATACCCTTCATCCTGCCCTGCGAAGCCGCCTTTAACGCCTTATTTATATCCTCTGCGGTCGCCTCTTTCTTGAGCACGCACGTCAGGTCCACAACGGAAACGTTCGCGACCGGCACCCTCATGGCGAATCCGTCAAGTTTTCCTTTAAGTTCCGGTATGACAGAGCCTATCGCCTTCGCCGCGCCGGTAGAGGTAGGTATCATGGAAAGCGCCGCGGCCCTGGCCCTGCGCGGGTCCGAATGAGGAAGGTCCTGTATCCTCTGGTCGTTCGTGTAGGCGTGTATGGTGGTCATCAAGCCCTTTTCTATGCCCCACGTATCGTTCAAGACCTTCGCTACAGGCGCAAGGCAGTTCGTTGTGCACGAGGCGTTTGAGAGGACAGAATGTTTTGCGGGATCGTATTTATCCTCGTTCACTCCCAGGACCACCGTAAGGTCCTCTCCTTCCGCCGGCGCGCTTATAATGACCTTTTTGGCCCCGCCTTTAGCGATGTGGTTTACCGCCCCCTTTACCTCTTTTCCTTTTTTATTGACGCCGTCTGTCTTAATCGTAAAGAGGCCCGTGGATTCCACGACCACCTCGACACCAAGGTCCTTCCAGGGCAGTTCACCCGGGTCTTTCTTCGACAATACCTTTATCTCCCTGCCGTTTACCATGATGGAATCGGCGCCGGACTTGACATCGCCGCCGGGAAAACGCCCGTGCACGGAGTCGTATTTCAAAAGATGCGCAAGCATCCTGGCGTCCGTTATATCGTTTACCGCGACCAATTCTATGGATTTTGAGTTCCTTTCAAGGATGGCCCTTCCGACCATCCTGCCTATCCGGCCAAAACCGTTGATACCTATCTTAACGCTCATCTCATACCTCCAGTTTGTTTACGAAAGCGATATCTAACCGCGTCAAAAGAAAGACGTGCTTTTTTTATTTTGTCTCTACCTTAACCCCGCGCAGGTTCCCCGCGGCTACGTGAGGCGGAACGGGGTTGATATAGAACCCGCTGCCCCACTCGAAACCCGCTATCTTGACAAGTTTAGGCATTATCTCGATATGCCAGTGGTAATCATCCCTCTCGTGCCCGTTTATGGGGGAGGTGTGGATGATAAAATTAAAGGGCGGATCCGACAGG
>CAZPYQ010000078.1:0-6651 GCA_964590585.1 uncultured Planctomycetia bacterium
TTTCCCATAAATAGTGGTTAATTTTAAATTTGCCACTATATATAGTATTTTTCCTTGACACTCAGGGAGAGGATATGATATACTTTATAACCGTGAAAGAAAGGCTATCAAGATGAGAGAAGAGGTTGATTTAAATAACGTTTTGTCCCAAAACGCGCGGAAGGTCCTCGAGAAGAGATATCTGAAGAAGGACATAAAGGGCCTCCCCATAGAAACGGCCGAGGATATGTTCCGCCGCGTCGCTAAAAATATCGCGTCGGCCGATGCCTTCTACGGGAAGAGCCAGGAGGAGATCGCACTTACCGAGAATGTCTTTTTTGAAACGATGACCGCCTTGCGGTTTTTGCCTAATTCCCCAACTCTCATGAACGCCGGAAGGGACCTCCAGCAGTTATCGGCATGCTTTGTCCTTCCCATAAACGATTCCATGGAGAGTATATTCGAAACGATAAAGGATGCCGCGCTAGTCCATAAATCCGGAGGAGGCACGGGGTTCAGCTTCTCGAGGTTGAGGGCCAAAAATTCGCCGGTCCGTTCGACAGGAGGCATCTCCAGCGGCCCGGTCTCTTTCATGAAGGTCTATAATTCCGCTACACAGGCGGTGAAACAGGGAGGCATCCGCCGCGGAGCTAACATGGGCATCTTGAGGGTGGACCATCCGGACATACTGGAATTCATCACGTGCAAGGAACGCGACAAGGAGATTACCAATTTCAATATATCGGTGGCCGTCACGGAAGACTTCATGAAGAAGGCCGCGGCGGGCGAAGATTACGAACTGATAGACCCCAAAACAAAAAAAGTAGCGCAGAGATTGAACGCTAAAGATGTGTTTGACCTTATAGTAAAGATGGCGCATAAGAACGGAGAGCCCGGCATAATATTCCTGGACAGGATAAACAAGGATAATCCCACGCCGAAGGTCGGCGAGATAGAATCGACGAACCCGTGCGTCACGGGAGATTCTCTCGTAACGACAGAATTCGGCCTCATGAGGATGAAGGATATGGCCGGGAGATTCCCGGATGGCGGCGTGGCCGTGCTGACAGACGATAGGATAATCCAGATGAAATATGGCGCGCTGGAAGAAGAAGGTGGCGTGGCGACTCTCGTGAAACAAGGCGTGGGCCTAAGCACCATATCGAAGGCGTGGCGGTCAGGCGTTAAAGAGACTATGGTGCTTACGACAGAATCGGGGTACGAACTGGTAGCGACGCCGGACCATAAGGTAATGACCACGGAAGGCTGGGTCATGATAAAGGATCTGAAGATAGGTGTTCACAAAGTCCTGATCCAATCCGGCGGGGGAAGATTCAATCCGAACGAGAAGCTTCCTTTTGATGTTCAAAATGAATATACCGGAGATAACGGCAGGGCCTATCGATTTAACCTGCCGGATAGATGGACGAAACAGCTCGGCCAGGTCATGGGGTATATGCTGGGAGACGGATGGCTGCGGGATGGGGATAAGGATTGCAGGGTCGGAATGACCTTTAGCCATGAAGACGAGCCGCTCCTTACCTATATAAGATATATCATGAACAGTTTTTACGGTTCGTCCGTCAAAGAGGTTAAAAGGGAAAACGGTGTATATCACCTCTCGTATTACAGCAAATATTTTGTGGATTTCTTTAAGCGCCTGGGGATAAAGCCATGGCAGGCGGATGAGAAAGAGGTGCCGGAGTCCATATTCACGGCTACGGAGGACGGTGCAATAGGATTTTTGCAGGGCCTCTTTACGGCGGATGGGACGGTAAATTTTATACCAAAACAGTCTTCCTATGTCAGATTGACTTCCAAGTCCAAAAAATTGTTAAAAGGGGTGCAGTTATTGCTGCTCAATTTAGGCATAAAATCCAGAATATATGACAGGACGAGAAAAGAGCGATATGGATTTGAGTATGTCTCAAAGGCCGGCGTTGTAAAAAAGTATAAATTGGACGGCATATGTTTTGAATTGGAGATTTCGCGGGATGCCGTATTGATATTCCTGAACAGGATAGGATTTTTGTGCGGAAAGCATGATCCTAAAGTCCAAAAATTTTATACAAAACAATATTATCCCGTTAGTTTCATGGAAAATATCAAAGATATCAGAAAAAATAAATCAGAAGAAGTTTATGATCTGACGGAACCTTTCTCTAGCTCTTTTATTTGCAATGGGTTATGTATTTCAAATTGCGGCGAACAGCCCCTTTTGCCCTACGAAAGCTGCAATCTGGGGTCCATCAACCTGGCCAGGATGGTTACAGACGGAAAGATAGACCGGGATATGTTGGAGGAGACCGCGAAAGTGGCGGTCCATTTTCTGGATAACGTCATAGATATGAACGCGTATCCCCTGAAAAAGATAGAAGAGATGACAAAGGCGAACCGCAAGATAGGCCTGGGCGTAATGGGATTCGCCGACATGCTCGTAATGCTGGGGATCCGCTACAATTCCGAAGAGGCGGTCGCCATGGCCGAAGAGGTGATGGGTTTTATCCTGGAAAAGGCCATGGAAGAGTCCAGGCGGCTTGCCGCGGAGAGGGGGCCGTTTCCTAATTTTAAGGGCAGCATGTATGATCTCCCGGGCCAGGCGCCCTTAAGGAACGCGACGCTCACCACCATAGCCCCTGCGGGGACCTTGAGCATAATAGCCAACTGTTCCAGCGGCATAGAGCCGATATTCGCGATCTCCTACGTGCGCAATATAATGGACAACACGAAGATGATCGAAACGCATCCCTATTTTCAGGAGATCGCCGCTAAGATGTCATTCCACTCACCCGAGCTCATGAGCCTGATAGCCGAGAAGGGCGGTGTCAGGGGCATAGACGAGGTTCCGGGCGACATACAGAATATATTTGTCACGGCACACGAGGTAGACCCCATATGGCACATAAGGATGCAGGCCGCGTTCCAGAAATATACCAATAACGCCGTCTCGAAGACCGTCAACTTCTCTAAAGATGCGACGGTTGAAGACGTGAAAGAGGTCTACATGCTCGCCTATAAGAACGGCTGCAAGGGCGTTACCATATACAGAGACGGGTCCAGGGACGAACAGGTCCTCAAGGTTCCTTCCGCCGGAACGGACAAGGATAAGAGGGCGCAAGGCCTGTCTATTAAGATAATACCCCGGCCCAGGCCGCCTGTCATTCGCGGTACGACGACGAAGATAATGACAGGATGCGGAAGCCTCTATGTCACCATAAACGAAGACGAGCAGGGCCTGCCGTTCGAGGTCTTCATGCAGATGGGCAAGGCCGGCGGCTGCGCCATGAGCCAGCTTGAGGCGATAGGAAGGCTCGTATCTCTTGCCCTTAGAAGCGGCATCGAGATAAGCTCCATAATAGAACAGTTGCGTGGAATACGCTGCCCAAGCCCAAGCTGGGAGAAGGGCGGCAGGATATTCTCCTGCAGCGACGCCATAGCCCGCGCCGTCGAAAGACGCTTTGTAGAGACAAAAGATAAGGCGTCTTCAAATCCGAATACGGCCGTTAATGATACCCGGCCCCAGGCGGACGAATTTAAGACAGATACATCCAGCGGCAGCGTTTCTACAAAGACGCTTAAAGCGGGAAACATCGTAGGGGTATGTCCTGATTGCGGCGGGGCATTGTGGCATGTCGAAGGGTGCATGATATGCAAGTCCTGCGGATATTCTAAGTGCGGATAAGGTGTTACTTCTTCGCCTTTCCCTGGTTCGCCACGCTCTCCATGGCCTTTTTGATTTCTTCCGGATCGCCCAAATAATAATGTCTTATCGGCTTAAGGTCATCCTCAAGCTCATAGACGAGCGGTATGCCGGTGGGGATATTCAATTTAAGTATCTCGCTATCGGAGATATTGTCCAGGTATTTCACGAGCGCCCTCAGGCTGTTGCCGTGGGCTGATATTATAACCTTTCTGCCCTCCTTTACGACCGGCGCTATGGTCTCGTGCCAATACGGCAGGAACCTCGTCACCGTATCCTTCAGGCACTCTGTAGCCGGTATATCCTTGTTGTCCAGGCCCCTGTACTGGGGATCGTTAGCAGGGTGTCTTATGTCCGTTTTTTCAAGGGCCGGAGGCCTGACGTCATAACTCCTCCTCCATATAAGCACCTGTTCCTCTCCATATTTCGCCGCCATCTCAGCCTTATTGAGGCCCTGGAGCGCGCCGTAATGCTTTTCGTTAAGGCGCCATGAGTTATATATAGGTATCCACATAAGGTCCATCTTATCTAACGCGATCCAAAGCGTCCTTATGGCCCTCTTCAATACCGATGTAAAGGCGGTATCGAAGACGTAGCCTTCTTTCTTCAGCGTCAGGCCGGATCTATGGGCCTCCTCCACGCCTTTTTCAGACAGGTCTATGTCGGTCCAACCCGTAAACCTGTTCTCCTTGTTCCAGATGCTTTCGCCGTGCCTTAAGAGCACAAGTTTTTTCATATCTTAAGAACCTCCGTTTGGCCTTTTATTCTATATCTAAGGGGCGTTTTCGTCAAATGTAAAATTTTATCCCGCCCCTTGTCTATTTCTGATTTTGTGGTAAACTATATAACAATAGTGATATATAGTAAGCGTTATCATATATAATAGGAAGGACTTTCAAGATCCTTCAGCGCCTATCCCGCAGCTGCGGGATCTAACGGCGCTTCAGGATTAAATTTGTTTCGCAAATTTGAAAGGAGGGGGAGTATGGATTGGTTGACGGTAGCGGTTGCAGATCCGGTGAAGGCCATGCTGGTCAGGATAACGAGTTATATCCCGACCTTAATCGGCGTGTTATTGATAGTCGTAGTCGGATGGCTGGTAGCGAAGGTCTTGGAGATTGTCGTCGTAAGGGTCCTCAAGATCATCAAACTGGATATGGCCTCTGAGAAGGCGGGTGTGGCGAAAGTGCTGGCTCAGGGCGATATCAGGGTCTCCCTGTCGGAACTTTTAGGAGTAATAGTATATTGGCTCGCGATCCTGATAACGTCTGTTACGGCGCTGAACGCGATGAACCTGACCGTAGCGGCTGAACTCCTGTCAAGGCTGGTCGCGTATATCCCGAATATAATAATAGCCATATTCGTCATAGTGCTGGGGTCCTTCCTGGCGACCGTAGTCAGCACGGTAGTAAAAACAGCCGCAGCGAACGCGCGCCTTGCGAACGCCAAGACGCTGGGCAAGATAACCCAGATAGTCCTGGTGGTATTCGCCGTTGCGGTAGCTGTCGAACAACTAAGGATAGCCACCGAACTCATAGCGATGACGGTCTATATCGTCCTGGCGGCCGTTGGGTTAGGGCTTGCGCTGGCCTTCGGGTTGGGCTGCAAGGATATCGCCGCAAAGACGATGCAGGATATGATGAATAAGTTCAGGAAATAAAGGTATTAGCATGAATCAGAAAGAAAGGGCGCTTTGAAAAAAAGCGCCCTTTTTTTATTGACAAACAAGGCGAATTGTTGTACAATCCCCATGTTTTGATAGTGGGTAAGGTAGGGAAGTCTTGCGCCGTAAGGTTGAAAGATAACACACCTTGCGGTTTTTCTATATTACCTGCTAAATCTTGTTGAAAGGAGGTAAGAAGTAAATGGTAAAAGGTAAGGTAAAGTGGTTTAACAACCAAAAAGGTTATGGGTTTATTACTCCTGAGAACGGCAAGGATGTATTCGTGCATCACAGCGCGATCCAGGGTGAGGGCTATAAGTCTTTAGATGAAGGGCAGGAAGTCGAGTTCGACATTACGCAAGGCCCCAAAGGCGAACAAGCTACTAACGTAGTAAAATTATAACTGGAAACGTTGTGTAAACTAAAGGGCCCAGTGGTCACACCGGGCCCTTTTTGTTTATAATTGCACTCCTTAATATTATGTGTTATTATGATTTTCCTCAAAAGAAAGGAGGTTTTAAGTGAAGGTTAAAAGGGCGTTGATAAGCGTATCGGATAAGACCGCTTTGGAGGAGTTCGCCAGGGGGCTCCACAGGTTAGGGGTCGAGATAATATCGACCGGCGGGACCGCAAAGGCAATAATGAACTTGGGCATACCGGTTATAGAGGTATCGGACTATACGGGTTTTCCGGAGATGCTTGACGGAAGGGTCAAGACGCTGCATCCGAAGATACACGGCGGCCTCCTTGCCTTAAGGAGCAATCCCGAACACATGAAGACACTAAAAGAGCACGATATAGGCCTTATAGATATGGTCGTGGTGAACCTCTATCCTTTCGAGAGGACCGTGGCCAGGGAAGGTGTGAAGTTCGAAGAGGCGATAGAGAATATAGATATAGGCGGGCCGTCGATGCTTAGGAGCGCCTCAAAGAACTTCAAATCGGTGGCGGTCATATGCAACCCTGCCAGATATGCCGAAGTCTTGAAGGAGCTCGAGGCCGGCGGAGGCGCTTTAAGCGAAGCGACGCTCGGTGAATTGGCTAAGGAAGTCTTTGAAAAGACATCGCGTTACGACGGCGCCATATACGCTTATTTGAAGAAGGCGTTATCAAAAGGCGACCGCGCCGCTAGCGCCGGAGACGCGGGATTTCCGGAAAGCCTGGACCTTAACTTCAAGAAGGTGCAGGGGTTAAGGTACGGGGAGAACCCCCATCAGAAGGCCGCATTCTACAAAGACGCAGCGGTCGACGAACCAAACGTCTCTAACGCCGTCCAGCTTCACGGAAAAGAGCTCTCTTTTAATCTGTC
>CAZPYQ010000079.1:0-6537 GCA_964590585.1 uncultured Planctomycetia bacterium
AATAACTTTGATTCAAAACCAGGAGACCCTTTGAATATTACCGTCAATTTTAAAGGCGCGGATATAAAGACCGTCTTGAGCTACATATCAGAGGTCTCGGGCGTGGACATAGTCCCTTCGCAGGACGTGAAAGGCCCTGTAGACGTGAAGCTCACGAATAAGCCCTGGAAGGTCGCGCTCGACATCATCGTAAGAAATTACGGCTTCGCCTATGAGAGAGAAGGCGACATCATAAGGGTAGATACGGTTGATAAATTGAGGCAGCAGGAGGTCGTTACCGCTACATACAGTCTTAATTATGCGGTGGCCAAGGATATCACCTCTTCGGTCAGGGACATGTTGAGCGAGCGCGGGAAGATTATGTATGATGAAAGGACCAATACTCTTCTTGTGACTGACATACCTACGAATATCTATAAGATAGGGCAGGTGGTTGATAAACTCGATTCAAAGACCCCCCAGGTCCTCATAGAGGCGCGGATCATAGAGACCGTGCTGGGTACAAACGAGAAGATGGGTATAGACTGGAACCTCAAGATAGCCGCAAGCGGCGCCAGGCGGCCTACCACGCTGCCTTTCGAAAACTTCAAGGCCCTGGGCGACAAGAAGAATGAGGGCGCGGAATTATTCCCGATGGTCCAGATCCAGAACCCTCAGACAGCTACCGGCGTAGGAAGCATATCCACTACTACGGTCGCCTCTGAATTCCCGTCAGAGGGAGGAGGGCCGGTCGGCTTTCCTTATGCCATGAAAGAGGACTTCACGTTCGGCACGCTTGATTTCAGCCAGTTTTCGCTTGTTCTGGAGATGCTGAAGGACAGGGCAAATACCCAGGTCGTCTCTAACCCGCGCGTCGCGACATTGAACAACAAGGAGGCCTACATAATGGTAGGCGAAACGCTCGGGATGCCGACTTACGAGAGAAACACCACGACGGGAAAGATGGAGATAACCGGCTATGAATCGAAGGACCTGGGGATAAAGATGAAAGTCACGCCTCATATAAACAAGAAGGGCGAGATAGTGGTAGACCTTAAACCCGAGATAAGCGATCTCTTGCGTTACGATACCCTCGATGCGGCAAGCGGCGTCAAGGCGCCGGTATACTCTACAAGGGAGGCGACCACGCAGATTATGGTAAAGGACGGCGAGACGATATTTATCGGCGGCCTTATAAAAGAGAGGGACAGGGATTATAAGAAGAAAGTACCCCTCCTCGGAGACCTCATGGGCGACGTGCCATATCTCGGGCTATTATTTTCCAAGAAAGAGAAGATTAAAGAGAAGACCGAACTCATATTCTTCATAACCGTCCACCTGGCAAACACGGCTAAGACGTTTGACAAGGTAAAAGGGCTGCCGAACGTCTCGAAGTCCTACATGCCCGTATTCTCGCTTTATGAAGATAGGGGCAAGGCGGATGTGAAGAAGAAGAAAGCGAATAAGTAGGTGGGCTGCTCGTTAAGGGCGACGTTCTCGAAGAACGGCCCTATGATATACATATCGCATCTGGATAACTTAAGGCTTTTTCAGCGCGCGGCCAGGAGGGCGAAACTGCCGCTTGCATTCACGAAAGGATTCAACCCCCATCCCAGGATAAGTATAATAAGGGCGTTAAAACTCGGGCTTTCCAGCGAGTCGCTCGAGGCGGTGTTCTGCCTGGATTCGAATATCGCGCCGTCCTTTTTCAAGGATGCCATGAATGCGCAGCTGCCGCCAGGAATCCAGGTCAAAAACGTACTTGAACAACAACAATAAAGGCGAAGAAATGCAAAAAGAAATCTATCTTAATTTAGACCTTCTGGAGACCAGGGTGGCCATGCTGGAAGAGAAGCGACTGGAAGAATTTTTTGTCGAAAGGCACGATGCGACGAGACTCGTCGGAAGCTTTTATAAGGGCAAGGTGGAGAGCGTCCTGCCGGGCATGGGAGCGGCATTTGTGGACCTTGGTTTGGAGAAGAACGGGTTTTTGTATGTCTCGGATGTGGTGGATTCGGCCGCCGGCCTTGAAAGCATACTCGATACCCTGGATTACGACGCCCCTCACGGCCATGCCAGAGACAAAGGCATGCCTTCGATTAAAGACGTATTGAAGAAGGGCGATGAGGTCCTGGTCCAGATAGTGAAGGAGCCCATCGGCACAAAGGGCGCGCGTCTTACCACTCATCTAAGCCTCCCGGGGCATTTTCTGGTTCTCATGCCGTTTTCGCCGCACATAGGCATCTCTAAGCGCATCGAAGACCCGAAGGAGCGGGACCGGATAAGAAAGGCCCTCGAGGAACTGAAGATCCCCAAGGATATAGGATTGGTCGTCAGGACCGCAAGCCAGGGCGCGGACAAGAGGGATCTGGCGCGGGAGGTAAAATATCTTTTAAGGCTTTGGCAAAGCATAAAAGAGAGGGCCAGGAGGGCGAAGGCGCCGAGCATCGTCTATGAAGAGTATGAGCTCATATTGAGGGTGGCCAGGGATATGCTCACAGGCGACATCGCCCATGTTGAGATAGATTCGGTCCAGGATTACAGGAAATTCATAAGGTTTTTAAACTCCTTCTCGCCGCACTTAAGGTCAAAGGTCAAGCTGTATAACGGAAATGTGCCTCTTTTCGAAAAGCACGGTATAGAAACCCAGATCGACAAGCTCTTCAGCAGGATAGTTCAGTTGAAGTCGGGCGGGTACCTCATCATAGAGCAGACCGAGAGCCTGGTCGCCATAGACGTGAATTCGGGCAAATTCGTTGGGAGGAAGAACCTGGAAGATACGGCATTCAGGACGAATATAGAGGCGGCTAACGAGGTCGCCAGGCAGCTGAGATTGCGCGATCTCGGCGGGATAATAATCATAGATTTCATCGACATGGAATTCTCCGGCCACCGCCAGAAGGTCTTCAAGACTCTCGAGGCCGCTCTTCTTAGGGACAAGGCCAAGACGAACATCCTCAATCTTTCAAGCATAGGCCTGGTCGAGATGACGCGGCAGCGCATGAGGAAGAGTATAGAAGGTTCCAGTTACGAAAAATGCCCTTATTGCAGCGGAAGGGGTACGATAAAATCGGCGCCCACGGTCTCAATAGAAGCGGCCAGAAAATTGGAGCGTTTCCTGTCCCAGAAGAGGGCGAGGGAGGTCTTCGTCTCTCTCCATCCGGACGTAGCCGCATACATATCTGACCCCAAAAAACGCATCATACCTTCGCTGGAGAAGCGGTTCAGGCTGCGTATAAGGGTCATAGAGGACCAGAACCTTCACATCGAGGATATCAAGATAGAGACCGCCAAATAATCGAGTACTACCTCTATGGCCAGGTTATTTTATGCAGCCACTTAGGCGGTTCTTGACACCTCGTCGGAGGTTATGATATAGTACTTCCCTTATGTTCATAAAAAGTTTTAAGCAAGGAGGTTAAACGTGTACGCTATAATCGAAGCGGGATCAAAACAGTTCAGGGTCGAGAAAGATGCCGTAATACAGGTAGAGAAGTTTGAAATGAAAGACCGCCAGGAGGAGATAAAGCTCGGCAAGGTACTCTTTGCGAAAGAGGGCAACTCCTTTCATGTGGGCAATCCTTATATTAAAGGCGCGAGCGTCACCTGTAAGGTGCTGGGTATCAAGAGGCAGCCCAAGGTGATCGCATACAAATATAAGAGGCGCAAAAGCGAGAAGAAGAAGATAGGGCACAGACAGGATCTGGTCAACCTTAAGGTAAAATCAATAGAGATAGGCGGGTGATATATAATGGGAAAAGGTTCATCTAGCGGTAAGAATAATCGCGAATCCAACGCGCAGCGTCTCGGAGTGAAGCTGTACGAAGGGCAGCTCATAAAGGCCGGAAATATAATAATAAGACAGCGCGGTTCCAGGTTCAGGCCCGGAAGGGGTGTAGCGATAGCGAAGGACGACACGCTCTTCGCGCTTGTCGACGGCATCGTGAAGTTCGACAAAAGAAAGACAGTGAGCGTAGCGCCGAATGTTCATAGACGACCTTAAGATCCACGTCAAGGCCGGCAAGGGCGGCGACGGCTGCTCGAGCCTGAATAAGGACCGGTACCATAAGTACGGCGTGCCGGATGGAGGGCCTGGCGGCAAGGGCGGCGATATAAAATTCAGGGCGGACGGGAACATCGCCACACTCCTTGACTTTCAGTTCAGACAGCACTTCGAGGGCGAGCGCGGCGGCCACGGCAGTTCCAATAATAAGAAGGGCCGCTCCGGAGAGGATATGGTGCTTTTGGTGCCTCCCGGCACCGTGATACGCGACACCAGGGAAGGTTTTGTATTAAGGGACCTGACGAAAGCCGGCGATGAAGTGGTGGTGGCCAGGGGCGGCAGGGGCGGTAACGGCAATTCAGGCGGCCGCATGGCGCGGAAGGGCTCGCCCGGTGAAGCAAGGGAGCTAAGATTAGAGCTCAAGGTAATCGCGGATGTCGGTATAGTAGGTTATCCTAACTGCGGAAAGTCTACCCTCTTAAGCAGGATATCAAGCGCAAGGCCAAAGATAGCCAATTACCCTTTCACCACAAAAGAACCCTGCCTTGGCGTAGTGAAATTATATGAAGATTCCGCGCCTTTTGTAGTCGCAGATATCCCGGGCCTGATAGAGAACGCCCACAAAGGCAGGGGGCTGGGCGATAAGTTCCTGCGACATATAGAGAGGACGCGTATCCTGGTGCACCTCGTGGATATCTCAGGATTTGAGGGGCGTGAACCGTACAAGGATTATCTTGATATAAATAAGGAGCTTAAATCGTATTCCAGGCTCCTTGCTGGCAAAACCCAGATTATCGCTCTAAACAAGATAGATATGGCCGGAGCAAAGAAAAATATAGCGGCCTTCAAGGGCAGGGTTAAGAAGAGAATATATCCGATATCGGCCCTGACGGGAGAGGGTGTTGGCGAACTTTTAAAGGGAGTGTACGAAAAACTTAAGGAATGATTACGCAGATTTAAAAATGATCACACAGATTAATATGGAAAGCGTAAGACGTAAACGGATAGTGGTCAAGGTAGGGACTAGGACGCTTTCGTCCGCAGATAACAGGCTCGACAGGCAGAGTATCCACGAGATAGTCCGCCAGTTGTGCGACCTCGCCGACAAAGGTTGCGAAGTTATGCTTGTGACATCGGGGTCCATAGCCAGCGGCATGGGACTTTTGGGTATCAAGAGGAGGCCCCTTAAGCTGGCCGCGCTTCAGGCAGCCGCCTCTATAGGTCAAAACCATCTTATGGATATATATGGCGAACTCTTCGGCCAGCGCGGCTACCTTGCAGGACAGCTCTTGCTGACGCAGGAAGATTTCAACGACCGAAAGAGGTATCTCAATATAAAGTATACCTTGAACGAGCTCCTGCGCCACAAGGCGATCCCCCTTATAAACGAAAACGATACGGTATCTACGGAGGAGATAAGATGCGGCGACAATGACCGCCTCTCGAGCCTCGTGGCTGACCTTGTGGGGGCGGATACACTCGTGATATTGACCGATGTCGACGGCCTTCTAGATGAAAAAGGTACGGTCGTGGGTTTTGTGGAAGAGATAGATTCAAAGCTTGAAAGACTCGTTAAGAGGTCAAGATGCGGGGTTTCTACGGGAGGCATGGCCACCAAGCTCGAGGCGGCAAAGCGCGCAAGCCGCGCGGGGATAGACTGCGTGGTGGCGAACGGCCGGACGAAAGACGTAATACTCAAGATCGTCCGGGGCGACGCGGTTGGGACGACGTTCGCCGCCAGAAAAACAAGGCACCTTGCCAGGGCGAGGTGGATAGCGTTCTCTTCCAGGCCAAAAGGCGGTATCGTCGTGGATAACGGCGCCAGGGATGTCCTCGTGAAGATGAACAAAAGCCTTCTGGCATCCGGCATAATAGGCGTTACGGGAAGATTCAGGCCGAAAGACACCGTCAGCATCCTTGATAAGGCCGAACATGAATTTGCCCGGGGGGTGGCGAATTATTCGTCCGCAGAGCTCGAGAGGATTAAAGGCAAAAGATCAGGGGAGATAGGCAAGATATTGGGTTACAAGACACCCGATGAAGTAGTGCACAGAGACAATCTTGTTTTATTGCAGGAATTTTATCCATGACGAGCGCGGAGAGGTACGTTAAAAGGATATGCCTGGAAGCAAAAAGAGGCGCGCGCGCGCTGGCTAATCTGGATACGAGGAATAAGAATGATATCCTGGAGAAGATGGCCGCCGGCCTGATCAAGGGCTTAAATAATATATTAAGAGAAAACGCCGGGGACGTGAGCGCCGCCAGGAAGAACGGATTATCCAGGGCCGCTATAGACAGGCTCGCCCTGAGCGAAAAACGCATAGGTCTAATGGCGGATTCAATGCGCGAGGTCGCCCGGCTCAAGGATCCTGTCGGCGAGGTTCTGGAGGTCCGCAGGCGTCCGAATGGCCTCCTTATAAAGAAGATACGCGTTCCCATAGGGGTCATATTGATAATCTATGAGGCCAGGCCAAATGTAACAAGCGATTGCGTCGCGCTTTCGTTAAAATCCGGAAACAGCGTCATATTACGCGGCGGGAGCGATAGCTTAAGAT
>CAZPYQ010000080.1:0-6525 GCA_964590585.1 uncultured Planctomycetia bacterium
GTATTATATATTGTTAAGATATTGTATATTATATGGATAATCTAGACAAAAGCGCCTTCACGGAGACGGACCTTTTAAACGCCATCCCCGACCCCGTCTTTGTCCAGAGCATGGACCATACCGTCATAAAAGCGAATCTGGCCTTTATCCGGGGGCTTAATCTGGAGTTGAAAGAGGTAATAGGCAAAAAATGCCATAACCTGTTTCACGGGACGAATGAGCCGTGGCCTGGTTGCCCGTTCGAGATTACGCGCCTGGATAACAAGCCGCACACCCTGGAAGTGAACGATCCGAGAACCGGGATCCCGCTTCTTATCACGACATCTCCGGTACATAACGATAGAGGAGAGACGGTGGCGATCGTCCATATCTCGAAAGATATAAGCGACCTTAAAAAAGCGGAGAAGGTAAAAGCGGAGTTCACCTCCACGGTCTCGCACGAGTTAAGGACCCCCCTTACGGCCATAAAGGAGAGCATTAACATCGTCCTGGACGGGACAGCCGGCGCCATAACGGAGGAGCAGAAGGATTTTTTGAGCATGTCCAAGCGGAACGTGGATAGGTTGGCCAGGCTTATCAATGATGTTTTGGACTTTCAAAAACTTGAATCCGGAAAGATGACGTTCAGCTTTGAGGAGAACGATATCAATGAGGTCGTGGAGGAGACAAGGCAGGCGATGTCCTCCGTCGCGAAGACTAAGGGGCTTGAGCTTGGCCTCGGGCTCGACAGCACACTGCCCAGGGTGAAATTTGACAAAGATAAGATAACGCAGGTGATGGCGAACCTGGTCAGTAACGCCATAAAATTTACGGATAAGGGCAGCGTGAAGATATTTACGAGCCGCGAGGAAGGTTTTGTCATGGTATCCGTGCGCGATACGGGCCCGGGCATAAGAAAAGAGGACATGCCTAAATTATTCCAGCAATTCGCCCAGCTGGAAAACGGCCTTACGAGAAAGACCGGCGGTACGGGCCTGGGGTTGGCCATCTCCAGGGAGATAGTGATGAGGCATAACGGAAAGATCTGGGCCGAGTCCGAGTACGGCAAGGGGGCGAGCTTTAACTTCACCCTGCCTGTCGGATGACCGGGTGATATATGGCAAAAAAGATTCTTATTGTCGATGATGAGCCGGATGTGCTTAAAGTGGCGGCATTCAGGCTGAAGAAGGCCGGGTACGATGTCCTGACGGCGGTAAACGGCCAGGAGGCGCTCGGTCTGGCGAAAAAAGACGCGCCGGAATTGATGTTGCTGGACCTGCGCCTGCCCGTTGTGAGCGGTTATGATGTCTGCAAGCTTATAAAATGCGACGAAAAGCTTAAGAATATCCGCGTTATCTTGTTCACCGCGAGCACCGAACGCATGGCGGAAAAGGCAAAGGAGATTGGCGCGGATGGTTATTTGACGAAACCGTTCGATTCCGGGAAATTACTGGAAAAGGTGAAGGCTTTTATAGGATAATACAGGAAAGGTGTGCACCATGGAGAAGACAAAGGTTCTGTTACTGGACGACGATGCGGATTTTTTGGAGCTCATGGACATGCGCCTCAAAAGCTGGGGGTATGATGTCATATTGGCCAAAACCGGCAAGGAAGCGCTTGACGCCGTTTCGAAACAGCGTCCCGACATAGCCGTTCTCGATTACCTGCTGCCCGATATGGACGGCGTATCTGTTTTAAGAAAGATACGCAAGAAGGACAAGGCCATGTCCGTTATCATGTTCACCGCCTACCCGGATTCCGAAGCGATAAAAGACGCGGATAATCTCGGGATCACCGCCTTTATTCCGAAACTCAGCATATATAACGATACCCTGGCCGCGCTTAAATCGGCATTGAATATATCGCAGAATCGATTGAAGAAAGGGGCGTAATCATGGGCAAGAAAAAGATACTGATAGTCGACGACGAAAAGGACCTGATCGAGACCCTGTCCTTCAGATTGAATTCTAACGGCTATGAGGTCATATCCGCCTATGACGGCCAGGCCGGGCTGGACAAGGCGAAGAAGGAAAAGCCGGATCTTATAGTATTGGACCTGATGCTCCCGAAGATGGACGGATACAAGGTATGCGGGCTCCTTAAGAAAGATGTCAGGTACTCCGGGATACCGATAATCATCTTTACGGCAAGGGCGCTGGAGGAGGACAGGAAACTGGGCATTGAGGTGGGCGCCGACGCTTTTGTGACAAAACCTTTCGAGCCGAAGGCGCTTTTAGCGAAGATAGAGGAGCTTTTAGGGGGAAGCAATGGCTAAGACTAAAAAGTCGCTGGGCGAGAGCCTCGTCGAAGAAGGTATAATCACAGAGGAACAGTTTAAGGCGTCCCAGGAGGAAGAGAAGCGGACAGGCCAAAAATTAAGGAACATCCTGGTGAAGAAGGGCTTCATAGCGGAAGACGACCTCGTCTCTTTTTTAAGCGAAAAGCTGGGCGTGCCGCGGATAGAGCTGGGCAATTATCTGATAGACCCTAAGGTAGTCGAGCTGGTTCCCGAGGCGCTGGCCAGAAAGCACGAACTCATACCGGTCTTAAAGATAGGCAACCGCCTCACATGCGCCATGGTCGACCCCTGGAACATATTTGCCTTAGACGAGGTAAGGGCGAGGACGAACCTCATCGTCGAGCCTGCCGCGGCGACCGAGGCCGAGATAAAAAAGGCGCTCTCCGAGCATTACGGCGCCAGGGGCAGCATGGATGAACTTATAAAATCTATCGATGAGGAAAAACTTGGCATAAAGGGGGACAAAGAGATAGACGCGAAGAAGATGGCGGGGCTCGTGGAGGAGCCCGTCGTCATAAAACTGGTAAACCTTATAATCATGAGGGCCGTCAGGGAAGGCGCCAGCGACATACATATCGAGCCCGAAGAGGAGACGCTTAAAGTCAGGCTCAGGGTCGACGGCATACTGCACGAGATAAGTTCGCCCCCGAAACATCTCCAGTCCGCCATGATATCGAGGATAAAGATAATGGCCAGTCTCGACATAGCCGAGCGCCGGATCCCGCAGGACGGAAGGTTCTCCATAAAGACGGAAGGCAAGGAGGTGGATGTCCGCGTCTCCTCGGTGCCGACTATATACGGGGAAAACGTGGTGTTAAGGCTTCTCGACTCGGCGAGCGCGCTTTTAACTCTCGAAGATCTGGGTTTCTCCAAAGCGGTTCTAGACAGGTACGGTAAGCTCATAGCGAAGTCTCACGGCATCATACTGGTCACCGGCCCGACTGGAAGCGGCAAGACCACCACTCTTTATGCCTCTCTGGACAAACTTAATGACGCCAGCGTAAACATAATAACCGTAGAGGACCCGGTAGAGTATAAGTTACCCGGCGTCCGCCAGATCCAGGTGGAGGCGAAGGTGAACCTCACGTTCGCGACGGGCCTAAGGTCGATATTGAGGCAGGACCCGAACATCATAATGGTCGGAGAGATAAGGGACTTCGAGACGGCGGAGATAGCCATCCAGGCGGCGTTGACGGGGCACCTCGTCTTTTCCACGCTCCACACCAATGACGCCCCCGGGGCCATAACGCGGCTCATAGACATGGGGGTTGAGCCCTTCCTCGCCTCGTCTTCCGTGATAGGCGTGGTGGCGCAGAGGCTGGTCAGGAAGATATGCCCCGACTGTAAGGAGGAATACACGCCGAGCAAAGAGGCGTTAAGAGATATAGGGCTGGAGAGCACAGAGAACACCCCTCGACTGGGTCAGCCATCGGCAGGGCAGGGAGTACAGAGAACAGAAATAAAATTCTACAGAGGGAAGGGGTGCCCGAAATGCATGGATACGGGATACAGGGGGAGGATAAGCATATACGAACTCATGGTCCCCGACGAGAAGATCAGGAACGCCATCATAGCCAAGGCGCCGACCGATGAGATAAGGAAACTCGCTAGGGCCTCCGGCATGGTCACCCTGATGGAGGACGGCGTCGAGAAGGTAAGGCAGGGGATAACGACGGTGGAAGAGGTGTTGCGGGTGACACAGGAGGAGTGAGGGAGGGGGATATAGGGAGTAACCAGAAACCAGAGTACAGAAACCAGAAAAGAAAAAAACAGAAACCAGAAATGGAAGAGTTTAAGTTTGATTTTGAGAATCTAAAAGTATATCAAAAGGCGTTAGGGTTCATAGACGAGATATTCAGGATACATAAAAAATTAGATACAGAATATAGATATTCGGTGGGGAACAATCTAATCCGGGCTGGATTATCGGTCGCTAATAACATAGCCGAAGGAAACGGTAAAAGGTCCAATAAAGAGAAAAAAAGATATTTTGATACGTCCTCCGATTCGGCGAGAGAATGCGTTTCTGTTTTTAACGTACTGAAAAGACAAGGATTAATTGATAACCAGGCGTATTTAGAGCTGCGAAAGATTGCCAGGGAGATTACCAGTATGCTTAGGGGTTTAATAGAAAGTAATTAAACCCGTCCGGTCCGTTTTTTCTGGTTTCTGGTTACCGGTTTCTGGTTTCCTATGTTGCTATGAGGTGTTGACATGCCTAGCTACATCTACAAGGCCCGGGATTCTGCCGGCAAGTCCGTTAAAGGTAACATGGAAGCGCCGAGCAAGACGGAACTAATCGACAAGCTCCGCAGGATGGGCTACATGACGACCGCCGTTACCGAGCTCGCCTCTGACAGGGCGGCCATCTCGGTCTTTGATAAACTGAAGCGGATAAAGACGGATGACATGCTCATGTTCTATATACAATTGGCCAATATGATATCGGCCGGCATAACCATCCTCATGAGCCTCTCGACGCTCGCCAGGCAGATAGAAAACAGGGCCTTAAAAGACGCTGTCGGAGATGTGGCGAGGCAGGTCGAAGGCGGGGCCGCGCTCTCGGGCGCCTTCGCGGGGCATCCTGGCATATTCACGAGGCTTTTCGTCAACATGATAAGGGCCGGAGAGGCGAGCGGCAAACTGGACAATGTCCTCATGAAATACGCCGATTTTTTCGAAAGGCAGGAGGACTTAAAACAGAAGGTCAAAGGCGCCCTCTTCTATCCGATGATACTTTTGATCGTCGGCCTGTCGGTCATGCTCTTCATAGTCACATCCGTCATACCCCAGTTTGCCGAATTATATATGAAGGCGGGGGTTCAGCTGCCTTTGCCGACGCTCGTGGTCTATAAGATAGGATTGGCCATAAAGGGTTACTGGTATCTTATCCTGGGTGGGCTATTCGGCGTATGGCTGGGGCTGAGATACTATGCCGGCACGAAAAAAGGAGAGTTTTTCATAGATAGATTGAAACTGAAGATTCCGGTCGTCGGGACGCTCTACCGCAGGGTCTCCATCGCGCGGTTTGCGAGGACCCTCTCTACACTCCTGGCCAGCGGCGTTCCTATATTACAGTCCCTGGATATAACGGAAGAGATAGCGGGAAACGAGGTCTTAAGACGTGTCATCCGGGATGTGAGACGATACGTGGAGAAAGGAGAGCGCATCTCCGAACCGTTAAAGGTGAGCGGGGAGTTCCCGCCCGATGTCGTCCAGATGGTCCTGGTAGGCGAAGAGACGGGTAACCTTGACGAGATGCTTAACAAGATAGCCGACTTTTACGAAATGACGGTCAATTACGCCGTCAAGAAACTTTCTACCGTTATAGAGCCGGTCTTCCTGGTCATAATGGGCGGCATGGTTGGCCTTATAATGGCTTCTATGCTGATGCCTATATTCGATATGATAAAGACGTTGAGGCATTGACGGAGTAGAGAGTATAAAGTAGAGAGTAGAGAGCACAAAAAGAGGAGGGTAGAGATGTTTAAGAAAGGATTCACGATTTTGGAGCTACTCATAGTGATAGCGGTCATAGCGATACTGGTAGGGATAGCCCTGCCGCGTTTCAAGGGTATGAGGGATGAGGGCAATTACGCCAGGGCGAAAGGCGAATTGAGGACGCTTCAGACCGGAGTGGAGAGCTACTACATCCACAGCGGCTCTTACCCGGCCAGCGATACACTTTCAGTCCTGACCACCGCTTCGCCCACCATCATAAGCGCGCTTCCGACGGACCCTTTTACGAGCGGCAGCAATTATGGGTATAAAAAATCCGCCAACGGTAATTATTACGTCATATATTCCGTAGGGGTAGGAGGGACCGCCACGATTACCGGCATCTCTGATGCGGGTGCGTTGTCCGGCTCGGCCGGTGACGATATCTATGTCTCGAACGGCGCCGTCCAGGCAGGGGGATAATTTAAAGGGAGAAATAATATGTCAAAGAAAGGGTTTACGATATTAGAGTTACTCATAGTCATAGCGGTCATAGCGATACTGGTGGGGATAGCCCTGCCGCGCTTCAAGGGTATGAGGGATGAGGGCAATATCGCCAGGGCGAAAGGCGAATTGAGGACCCTTCAGACGGCGGTGGAGAGTATCAAGATGCACACGGGTTCATATCCGGCGAACATCGCTACCGGCACATTGAGCGCGGCCGTGCCGCAGATCCTCGCGACGGCGCCGAATGACCCGTTCAACTCCTCAAACGGTTACGGCTACGTAACGGCCGGCGATTATTATAT
>CAZPYQ010000081.1:0-6441 GCA_964590585.1 uncultured Planctomycetia bacterium
CCTCTATACTAAGTATAGGTGCAAAAACCTCGTTCACCTGAGAGTAAGCCAAAAGAAGAGCTGCTGCTCTTCCAACAACCTTGTCTGCAACTGAGGAACCTTTCATTTCATTTCTTAATTTCTCTATCATGTACCTCCTGTCAACCTCAAGGTTCGTGCACGCATTTTTAAACTTGCACTCTTCACATCTCTTAGATGGGCCCCAAAGAACGAACTCTTCTCCTTCTTCCTGAAGAACGACTTTACGCCGCCGCTTTCCCTGGATATAAGCACGTCCTCGCGATTCAACCGCGGCGAATGGGCGGGATTCTTAAATAGATGCAGGGCGACGATCGCCAACGAAGCCGGGACATTCTATCTGGAAAGAGACGACAGGACGGTTAAAAAGGTCCAGAGATTCATAGAGGAAAGGGCCAGAAAAGATAAGGTTTATATAGCCAGGGATTACAAGGACCTTCCATTCTGGTGGCATCTGTTACCGGTCGGCTTCAGGCAGACGATAAAAGGTATATTGCGGCCGTTCAATATAATAAGCAAGCGCGAAGGCTACCACGCCATTCCGTTCGATGAGATATTCGACGCCTTTTTCAAGGATTACAAAAGGCCGCCTTTTTACAGTAAATGCATATCCTCCAGGCACTTCGACGCGATAGGCACGAAGACGTGCCAGATCATGTTTGAAGGCAGGTTCAATGATATATTGAAGGCCGATAGGCATTATATAGCCCTGAAAAGGGATTTTTCCAATATAGAGAGTGTCATGAAGCGTTTCCGGGACACATCCTACCTGGAGGCTATGACCTCTTGTGCCTATGATTATGTAATGGAAAACCACACTTACAGGCATCGTTTGAAGACGGTTATGGATTCGCTCTCGAATAGTTGACCCTCCGATTCTAACTCCCTAATGAATTATATTGACGTAATATAGTCATTTAATTATACTATAATTCTATTCTTTTATATAGTACATCACTTTATCTCCGCTTACAGAAGGAAGAGGCATGCTCAGGAACAGGGACATAATATGTATCTCCTCTATAGACTGGGACTTCGTGTGGCAGGGGCACCAGGAGATAATGTCCGCGTTTGCCAAAAACGGCAACAGGGTCCTATACATAGAGAATACGGGGATCCGGTCTCCGCGCTTAAGTGACATCGGTAGGCTAAGGCACAGGATAATGAACTGGCGAAGGGGCCTGCGCGGTATCAGGCAGGAGTCGGAGAATCTCTTCATATGCTCCCCCTTAATCCTGCCCTTTCCTTACTCCAGGATAGCGAAGGTCATCAATAGATTCCTTTTATTGAATAATATAAAGATATGGATGAAGGCGGCGGACTTCAAAAAACCTATCATATGGACGTTCCTGCCGAACGCTTTGTCCGTCGATATAATCGACAATATCGACACGAGCCTTGTCGTCTATTATTGCATCGCCGAATTCGCCCAACTGGCGGATTCCTCCAGGAAGGTCAATAGGGCCGAGGATGAGCTTCTTAAGCGGTGCGACGTGGTCTTCGCCCAGGGCGAGAAGATAAAGAAAAGGTGCGAGCGTCATAACGCGAACGTCCACATATTCCCGTTTGGCGTAAAATCCGATATATTCCTGAAGCCTTCGGGCGAGATGAAACGGCCGGGAGAGATGGTATCCATGAAGAGGCCGATCCTTGGATACGTGGGTGGCATACATAAACACATGGACCTTAAACTATTAAAGGCCCTCGCGGAAAGCCTCCCGCAGGCCTCGATCGCCCTGGTCGGGCCCGTCCAGACTGAAGAGGCCGGAATGCTTAAAGGTATAGCTAACGTGCATTTCCTGGGAAAGAAGGAGCACGGGGAGCTTCCGGCATATATAGACGAATTTGATCTCTGCCTCATACCGTACCTTTTGACAGAATATACGAATACCGTCTATCCGACCAAGTTGAACGAATATCTCATGAGGGGCAAGAGGGTCCTCTCCACGCCGCTTCCGGAGGTGAAAAAATTCGTCCGGGACTTCGGAGACGTCGTCTCTATATCAAAGGATGAGAGGGATTTTGTAAAAAAGGCCGCCCGTATGCTTGAGACACCCCCCGATCCGGAATTTGCGAAACTTGCAAGGTCGGTCTCCGGGAAGAACAGTTGGGATGAGAGGATAGAGAAGATGGCCGATATCATTGATAAGGAGATAGTAAAGAAGGAGGCGAGCGCCTCGGGTAGCTGGAAGGATAATTTCGCGCGCGTGATAAGAGGGGCCAAAAAAAGGGCCCTCGTGGCCGTGGCGTTCGCGGCCATATTTTACCTAACGCTTTTCCACACGCCGCTAGTATGGTGGATCGCCGAACCCCTCAAGGCGACGAGCCCCCTTGAAAAGGCCGATGTGATAGTGGCATTCGGAGGGGGGGTCGGCGAGACAGGGCGGCCGGGGCAGGGCTACGAGGAGAGGGTGAAATACGCCGTCCGGCTCTACGATCAGGGTTATGCCGGGAAGGTGATATTCTCATCCGGCTTTGTGTACGCCTTCCAGGAAGTGGATGTGATGAAGGCGCTCGCCGTTTCGCTGGGTATCCCGCCGGAAGATATAATCCTCGAGAAGCGGTCGAGGAATACCTACGAGAACGTCAGGAATTCCCTATCTATCGCGAAGGACGCGGGGTTTGAGAGAGTCATTTTCATAAGTTCTCCCTATCACATGCTTCGCGTTAAACTGGTGGCCGATAAGATAGACGGGAGGGGCTCTTTCATCTACAGCCCCATTCCATACAGCCTCTTCTATGGAGACGAGAAGACCGTCGATGTGAGGCACATAAGGGCCGTATTCCATGAGTATATGAGTATAGCCTACTACCTGTGGAAGGGATATGCATAGTCCAGGAAAAGATGCGCATAGAGTTATAAAGATCGTAAGGGTGATATCGAGGCTCAATATAGGCGGCCCCGCCATTCATACGATACTTTTATCGAGCGCCCTCAACAGGGATGGCTACGAAGATATTCTGGTCTGCGGCGAATCGAGCGAGTCGGAAGGGGACATGCTCTACCTTGCCAGGGCGGAGGGCGTGACACCTCTCGTCATACCGTCCCTCAAGAGGGACATATCCCTAAGGCAGGATATGAGGGCCTTTTTAAGATTGTACTCAATCTTAAAGAGAGAAAAGCCCGATATAATACATACCCACACCGCAAAGGCGGGGACTCTCGGGAGGTTGGCCGCGATGCTGGCCGGTGTCCCCATAAAGGTGCATACGTTCCACGGCCATATATTTAACGGATACTTCCATCCTTTCAAGGCGAAGTTCTTCCTTTTGATAGAGAGGTTCCTTGCGCTCTTTACCGACAGGGTCATCGCCGTAAGCGAGACCGTAAGACATGAGATAGTCAATAAACTCAAGATAGCCTCAAGGGCCAAAAGCGCCGTAATCCCCCTTGGGCTGGATATCGGCAAGTTTCTGCGTTGCGAGGAAAGGAGAGGCGCCTTTAGAAAAAGTCTGGGGCTGGACCGGGAGACACTCCTTGTAGGGATAGTGGGCAGGCTGGTGCCGATCAAGAACCACAGGATGTTCATAGAGGTCGCCAGAAAGGTCATCGAGAGCGACGCGGGCCTTAAAGTGAAGTTTCTCATAATCGGCGACGGTGAGCTTAAAAGCGGCCTCAAGGAGCATGTAGCAAGGTCCGGCCTCCAGGACAGCATTATCTTCTTAGGCTGGGTAAAGGACCTGGCCGGGGCGTATGCGGACCTGGACATAGTCGCCTTAACCTCGCTTAACGAGGGCACTCCCGTTTCCATCATAGAGGCGATGGCCTCGGGCAGGGCGGTCATAGCTACGAATGTGGGAGGCGTTGCGGACCTGGTGGATGACGGAGTGAACGGGTTTTTGGCAAAGGCGTCGGATACAGATGGTTTTTTTAAGAAGCTCGAGTCCCTGGCAAAGGATCAAAATCTGAGAATAGAATTTGGCGCGAGCGCCAGGAGGTCGGTTGCCGCGAAGTACGCAAAAGAGAGATTGATAAAGGATGTAGAGTCCCTTTACGATGAGCTTATGCGCGAACGCTCGAAGGCTGATACATGAAGATATTACTGGTAAATCCTCCGTCGCCATTTTTGATAAACGAAAAGGTCTTTCCGAGCCTGGGCCTTCTTTACTTGAGCGCGTATCTAAAGAAAAACGGATATAACGATATATCGCTTATAGATATGAACGATGAAAAACCCCTGTCGGATACAATAGACGCGGACATAGTGGGTTTTTATTCCAATACGCCGCAGTATCCATGCGCGGTAAAGCTCCTCGATGATGTTAAAAAGTTGAACAGGGCCAAAGAGCCTCTTTATGTCATAGGAGGGCCGCACGTCTCCGGCAGGCCGGATGACGGATTGCACTCTTTTGATATCGCCGTCCTCGGAGAGGGCGAGAGGGCATTTTTAGATATCGTAAAACGAAGAGAAGGGTCCCGCGCCTCGCAGGAGGAACGCGTCGTTCGGCGCGAGTATATATCCGAAATCGACAGCCTCCCCTTCCCGGACCGCGATATCATCGACATAAAAAGCTATAAATACTATCTGGACGGCCGTCTGACGACCACGGTGATAACCTCGCAGGGGTGTCCTTTTGGCTGCAAGTTTTGCGCGAATAACGCGTGGGGGAAGAGCTTAAGGATGCGGAGCCCCCGGAACGTCTATTATGAGATAAAGTTATTGAAGGAGAGATACGGATACGGGTCCTTCATGTTTTTCGACGATACGATGACCGTGGATAAAAAAAGGATGAGCGCTATCTGCGATCTTCTTAAGGAGCTCGACATCATCTACCGGTGTTTCATCCGTTCCGATACGGTCGACAGCGCCTTATTGGCCAAGATGCGTTCTTCCGGATGCAGGGAGGTGGGTGTCGGGATAGAATCGGGGTCACAGCGCATACTTAAAATAGTCAATAAAGGCGAGAGCGTAAAAAAGAATATGGAAGCGGTCAAGCTGTGCCACAAGGCCGGAATAAGGGTGAAGGGGTTCTTTATAATAGGCCTTCCGGGCGAGGACAGGGATTCCATAAAAGAGACCATGGATTTTATTGAAGAGGCCGGTCTGGACGACATAGACGTGACCCTGTACACCCCTTATCCCGGGTCATATATATACAGTCATAAAAAAGAGTTCGATATAGATTTTACCGACGACTATGAGCATGCGTGGTTCAAGGGAAGGCCCGGCCGGTATAAGTCGCTCGTCTCCACATCGGCATTCAGCGCGGAGGAGATACGCGGTTTAAGAGATCTCATAGAGTCGAGGTATAAAAAGGCCGGGCGCGGCAGGGGCGCCGGTTTGAGCCTAAAGGCAGAGGGAAGATGAGCGGTTCTAAGAGGGCGGTATTCTATTTCATCATGTTTCTTATAGTGGCATTTTCCGTGGAGGCCGCCGGCCGGGGCGTATATTTTATAAAAAAGGGCAAGTTCTCCCACCTGCTCTCGCATGAAGCCGCCAGCAATATAAGGAAGATAGTGCCCTATGAAAAAAGCGGCCTGAAGGCCGGCATCAAAGCGGCAAACGGATTTCTCGTGAAGAACGGCTATTATACCCGCGACCCATCTTACGGCGCCTTGAGCGGAAGTATGGCGATAAATGACCTCGGGTTCAGGGGCGGCGATTTGGAGAAAGGTAAAAGATATATCCGCGTTTTATGCCTCGGAGGTTCGAGCACCTTCGGTTATGGCGTCGAGCATCCCTACCCCGAAATGATGGAAGAGATGCTCAATGAAAACGGAAAACGGTTTGAGGTCATAAATGGCGGACTTGAAGACATGAACGCCCAGCATATCTTTAACCTTATCCGCGATAAGGATTTTATGGACAGGATACGGCCGGATATCCTGGTCGTGAATACCGTATGGAACACCATCGAACAGTATGAGAACGGGCTTCTTGTCGAGTCTATAGATAACGGGTTTCTGCGTTATATCGCGAGGAACTCTGTCATGGCGTTCTTTTTTTACAAGGGAATCCTTTTCCTTAAGTATGGCGAGTTACTGGGGCCGTTTCAGGCGCTTTCCTTATATATCGACAGGATATGCGTGTGGGCCATAAACCGCCGCGTAAAGGTGATTCTCGTGAATGAGCCGATGGTATTGGATGAAAAGGCTTTCATCGCGTCTCCGAACCATCCGGCGAATTACGCGCGTTCCGCAGCGCTTTTCAGGCGTTTCGATGATAAATATAAGGGCGCTGTAATTTATGCCCCGATAGATTTTTTTGACAGTTTCGATTACTCGGACGATAAAAAGGTGGGCGCGTATTTCATGGACCGGGGCCATCTGAATGAAAAGGGGTATGCCGTGGAGGCGCGGGCGATAGCGGATAACATAAAGGGCTCCGGGATATGACGCATAGAGCGAAAAGGTTCCTCCTCGCTATTTTTTTTCTAGCATCGCTTGTCTATATTTATGAGACGGGCCTTATAAACGCGGTC
>CAZPYQ010000082.1:0-6310 GCA_964590585.1 uncultured Planctomycetia bacterium
CGCCCGACAAACTCGTCGTATCGCGCGACTTCGGGCTCATAAAGTCCAAATACACGGGCAGGGAACAGAAGTTAGTTGTCCATATACAGGACGCCCACTGCAACTTTGAGGCCCAGTCGAATATAGTAAAGATCCTCGAGAACCTCATAAGGAATTACGGCTTAAACCTCGTCTCCGTGGAAGGGGCGGAAGGGCTAGTGGACACGACCTGGTTCAAGTCGTTCCCTGACGAGGACGTGAGAAAAGAGGTGGCCACGTATTTTATGAAGAAGGGCGAGATCACTGGCCCGGAGTTCCTTTCCATAACATCGGATTATTCCTTTAAACTGTTTGGCGCCGAGACCAAGCAGTATTATATCGAAAACCTGAACGCATTCACCTCCAGTTATTCCTTTAAGGACGAGACCGAGAAATACTACTCCCAGATAAAGACCATCCTAAACCGCCTTAAGGGCCATGTCTATACCGAGGAACTCAAGGAGTTCGACTCCAAGCACGAGGATTACGAATCCAAGAGGATGACCTTCAACGATTACATAAGGTACCTTGAGGCCCTGTGCGAGACCCACAGCATAAACATAAGGGCGCACGACAACTTTTTTAAACTCATCTCTACCTTAATTTACGAGAAGAAGATAGACTTCGCGGTCGTCGACAAGGAGAGGAACGCCCTGATAGACGAATTGACAAAAAAGCTCTCCAAGGACGCCGTCCAGGACCTTGTCATGAAGTCGCTTACCTTCAAGGTGGGGAAGATAACCTCGGCGGAATATTACACTTACCTCCGGCAGGTATCCAGGGACGCTGGCATGGAAATCGCCAAGAGCCATCCCAACGTCTCCAACTACGTAATCTACACGAGCGTCTATTCGAGGATAGAGAACGAGAAACTCTTCCAGGAGATAAAGGCGGTGGAAGGCTCTATAAAGGATAAGATGTTTAAAAACGACGAACAGCGCGAACTCGACAGGATGTCCCACCACGCGAACACAATACTAAGCCTCATAAACATAAAACTTTTAAACGCGGACTTCGATTACTACACGGCCCACAGGGAAGAGTTCACCCCGCAGGTCTTCATAGATTACATAAAGCGCGAAGGCGCGAAATACGGTTTCGCGTATAATCTGGAACTGCCCGGCGAAGGCGTCCAGAGGTCCATACCGAAACTGGAGGACTTCTACAGGATAGCCATAAAGCGCGACAAGGCGATAGTGGACAATACCCTGAAGGCGATGGACAAGAATAGCGTCCAACTGGCGGTCCTGGTGACAGGCGGTTTCCATACAGAAGGCATGACGAAACTATTGGAGAAGGAAGGCGTATCATATCTGGTGGTAAGCCCCAACATAACCAAGGATGTCCCCACCCCTTATATACAGGTATTGACTAACCAGAAAACGCCATTCGAGGAACTCTTAGTCGGCACGGCCCAGGCGAGCGAGGGCATGCTGGCGCCGATACTGCGGACGTCGCTGAGCGAAGGCCAGATATCCCGCCTCATCGCGGACGTCGCCGAAACCGGGACAATCGACCGGGCCGAACTCGAGAAACTCGCGGAAGGTATAAAGGTTACAAATGAGATGTTTAGAGGCGGCTGGTTGTCTCTCCATTTAAGCCGCTGGGTCGGCAAGACCTTGAGGGCTAACCCGTCATATGCGGTGCCGAGCCAGGTGGACATAATCGAGGCCTACAGGCAGGCCTTCGTCAAACAGGCGAAAGAGGTAAAGGGTCGTCCTCTCACAGAGGGGGAAAACGCGGCCATAAAGGCCGTCATAGAGTCGGAGCGTTTCGCAAGTGCCTTTAATACCGCCTACGGCAATGTGGCGCCCAGGGTTATGCGCGAAATGCGAAGGGCCCAACCTACATTCGGGACGTCAGGGATTCGCGGGTCCTCGGCAGGCGCGCTCACTCTTCAAGAGATGGAGGATGATCTAAAGGAATGGGGCACTTTATACGGGGATACCGCGTTAAAAACGCTGCAGAGGATGAGAGAAGTAGCGACCCCCAGACCTCTCGTAGAGGCCTTTGTCAGGACCGTCTATGAACGAAGAAATAATATCCGGAAGATGCAGGCCATTATAGACGCTGAGATATGGGAAGGGTATGACGTCATAATCATAAGCAGCACCACCGAGGATGAGGCGCAATATCAGAAGGCATATCTCGAAAGGCTCCTCGACGGCTGTAAGAGCGACAATGCGGCGCTGAACGGAAAAATATGTATCCTGTCGGTCCTGGATGATGTCGGGCGCGGCCAGATACCCGGCCAGATGATCACATGGATAAGGGCGTGCGAGGCCTATAAAGAGTGGGCGGTGAAAAACGTCGTCGCCGAAAAGGATCTCGATAAGTTATTCAGGGCCGGGGCGATAAAACCGGCTATATATCATAACGGCGGAATGGGCGAACGCGCTTCTCCGGCCACGCAATACCTTAATCTATCGCGCGGCGCGCAATCTCTCGTAGGCGATATCAAAAACAAGAAAGGCGAACCTGTGCCTCTTGAGCTTATAAGCGCTGTAGTTTTAAGCACGAGCCCTTTGGCGATTACCAATGGCGGTAGCCGCATAGAGGGGTTCTGGACGAATCAGTTGGGATTCGGGACGATAGATGAGGCCGAGGTGAAAAGGACCAACGCGGCGTTCGACAAACTCGTCGTTAAAATACCGGCAAGCCCAAAACCGAGGGACCTCTATGATTACGGTTCGGCGGTTATAAGCGAAGACGGCAGGCTCGAAAGGTTTCTGGCTAACAGATGCCTTGTAAGGCCGGACCTCACGGCGAACCCCGAGTATGCAAACGATTATGATGAGATGGTCAATAGGAGGCGGGGTTACTACGACTTCGGCTCATTCAGCATGTCGCGGGATATGCATTACGCCCTTCTCGACTACTGGACGGAGCGACTCCCGGGCGGGACAGACAGGATCCATGAGGAAAGGCCGTCTCGCGATATAGATCCGGCCTTATTTCAGATACTGGTTCCATTGGCCAATGGCCTCGAAGGGGTGACCTTGCCGGCCCTTCCGGAGAGATTGACCTCGGAGGAAGAATTCGTTCGCGTATACGAACAATTGACGGCGCTTATGGACGCGCAATACAGGGAGGCCCTTGACAAGATATACAATGACCCTAAAAAACGCGAATTTGTCTATGAGTCCATGGATCTATTCCTTAAATATCGCGATACGATTTTCAGCGATTTAACCAAAGTTGGAGGTAGCATAGACCTTGGCGAGAACAGCTACTGGTTCCCCTACAAGCGCCTCCTCGACATGGCAAACGAAAAATTCATAATGCTCACAGACATGACCGGCCATACGATGGAATTGAGCGCAGCCGGCGAAGCGATTACAGCTACCGCTGATGCTTATGACACGATACAGGCTGAAGACGCCAGGATGATCAGGCAGATACCATTGGACGGGGTCTGTAAATTTATGGTAGACGGCCACGAGATAACTCTATCCAGGGACGAGGTCAGGCAAGGATGGCAGGGGTATGGCGTCACGGTCAAGGATTCTATAATACAGGGTAACTGTGAGCTACTGCCAGGCTCGGAAATAGTTAATAGCGTTTTAAACAACTCCCATGGCAGGATAAGGGCCATGAATTCCTATGTGGAATCGGCCACGGCGCCTGTTATAGCCGCGACAAATAGCATTGTCTATGGTTCGATTGACGCAAAGGAGATAAACGCTGACAAAGAGATAGTGGCGGATGCGTACAGGCCTGATATAGAAGACGCGCGTTTTCCTAAAGGCCAGACGCGCATGAGAGCGCCCATAGGGTATGACCCAAAGCCCAGCGATGAGGAGGCCGCCGCCAGGATGTCAGACAAGGTACGATTTGGCAATAACGCCTACCCGTTTGGAGATATACGAGAGATGCCATGCAATCGCAACGCTAATATGGCTATAGAGGATAGGCTGCGTATAGACGTTATGCGCGCCTCCTCGGCGGGGATGCAGGGCGCGCTCGACAAATTTGTCCTGTCTCTGGCCAGGAGCGGCCAGCTTACGCCTGAACTGGCCGATGAATTGCTTCTTCTATTGTCCGAGCCCACGCGCGCGCTTATACTGCGGGAACAGATAGAAAGGTTCAAGGAGGGTATCCTCCAATTCGGCACGAGCGGCCAAAGAGGGTATGTAACGCAGTTCATAGACGTGGAGACGCGCATCAGCACGCTAAGCTTCCTGAAATATTGCGAAGACATAGGCGAGATCAAGCCCGGGGAAACCGTAACTATATATATCGGCGGGGATCTGCGTTCCAGCACCAAAAGATTGATGCGGTCGGTCTCAAAGGCCGTAGCCGACAGCGGGTATAAGGTGAGGATTGTAAATTGCGGCCGGGTGCCGTCTCCGGTATTAGCGCTTTATGCCATAGGTAAAGGGCCAAGCATCATGATTACAGGCAGCCATATACCGGACGACATGAACGGCATAAAATTCACGACAAAGCGCGGAGAGATCCTGAAATCGGCTGAACCGGCCATAAAGAAGTACGCCGGCTATGACGCCAAGACAGGGGCAATGGGCTCCGTGAGGGAGGCCGTATATAATGAATGGTTAGAGAGCATGACTAACCCGCAGGGTCTCTTTACTTATGACGGGATGTATAGGGGGGTTCCCCGGGTAAAGTCTGTTGACGAGCATGAGAAGGCCGTTGACCAGTACGTAAGGCGTTATCTGGAAGCGTTCCCCGGCCGGCCCCTTGAAGGGAAACGCATAGTCCTTTATCAGCACTCCGCCGTAGGCAGAGATATAGTGAGAGAGATACTTGAAGGCCTGGGAGCGGAAGTAAAGCCGGTCGGGAAAAGTTCCAGATTCGTATCCGTCGATACGGAAAATGTTACTCCCGAGACGAGGGCCAAACTTGTAAAATGGGCAAAGACCTATAGGCCTTTCGCGGTCATATCGACTGACGGCGACTCTGACAGGCCTCTATTCGCCGATGAAAAAGGCGAATTTCTGCCCGGCGACAAACTGGGGCTTTTGGCCGTAAGGGCCCTTGAATCCATGGGCGCTACAATAGACATGGTAGCTTTTCCGATAACTACCAATACCGGCATAGTAGAATCGCTCGAAGACTCCGGCATCGAGACACTCGAAGTCAGAATCGGCTCCCCGTGGGTCATCCAGCCGCTTGAACAGGCCAGAGAGCACGGCAGGAGATTTGTGGTCGGCTGGGAATGTAACGGCGGCTTCATTCAGGTAAGCGACCTTAATGTAAACGGGAAAACATTGGATGCAGTGCCCACGCGCGATGCGGCGGGGCCTATGATATACGCGCTTATAGCGGCTGCCAAGCAGGGCATATCAGTTTCGGATCTTATAGCGCGGGAGATGCCTAAACGTTATACGCATGCCGACCTTCTTGACGGCATCCCGAGATCCGCAGGCCAGGCCATCACGGGCAGCCTTGTTCCGAAAGACGATAAGACAAATCTTCCTTACGCCGCCAGCGTGATCTTTAATGATGCCAATTCGACCCTTACTATAAATTGCCCGTACCTCGATGATTTCGGGAGGGTCCTCTTTGATAAAAATGAAAAGATCGTGAAGCCGAAAGAAGACGCGCCTTATGCCGGCGAGAGGGCGCGTAAATTTATAGAAGGTCGCGCGAAACTTGAGACGGCTTTTCGCGAAGCGGGCATAGAAGGGTCTATCGCGATGATAAATTTTATGGACGGCATCGAAGTGACCCTGGATAACGGCGATATAGTCCATTTCAGGTCATCCGGCAATGCCGACCAGTTCAGGACATATTCCGAATCGGAAAGCATGGAAAAGGCCGCGGAGCTTGTTAGAAAAGGGCTCTATGAGGTCGTTCCCAAATTAAGGGCCGGGGTCGAGACCCGCGCGTCCTCGAGCGGAAGGGAAGCGGCGGAGTATACTTTCAGGACATGGTTAAATATAAACGCGTCAGCGCTCCCAAATGTAGTGGTAGACGAACTTAATGCCGCCCTTACGCCGCAGGCGGATGATATAAAGTATATATGGGATTATGCGGATACTATCGTGCCGTTGGCGAGGAGTTTACCGGCTAATTACGCGGACGAAGCGGTTCGTATCCAGACAATAGCGGGCCAGGCGCTTATAATAGCGGAGCTTTACAACCGGGGCTATCCGGAAGCGGAGCTCATACGGCTTACTGTTAATCCGGATGAGATGATAGAGAGCCCGGATAAGGAAAGAACACTTATCTTATCTACGGGATTGATACACACGACCCGGAGTTTCGTGACGGCGCCGGCATTAAAGCAGGCGGAAGGCGAGGGGAGAGAAGGTATATACTGGAGGGG
>CAZPYQ010000083.1:0-6241 GCA_964590585.1 uncultured Planctomycetia bacterium
GGTATGGGCATGTTCGCGGTGTTGAATTTGAATATGATGGGATTTTCCATCTCATCGGGTATGTCGGGAAGCGAACGCTTGGCAAGCTCTATACGGTCACGTATATCATTGGACGCCGCATCCATGTCCGTGCCCCATATGAACTTCAATGTCACAAGGGAAACACCCTCCATGGAACGGGACGTTATCTTCTCGATGCCCGGCGTAGTCGCGAGCTGGTTCTCGAGGGGTTCCGTCACCTTCACCTCTACATCTTCAGGGCTGGCGCCCGGATAAGCGGATATGACGGTTATGGACGGCGGTTCTATCTCGGGCATCATGTCTATGCCAAGCCGCGTCAGGCTGTAAAAGGCGATGATTATGATCGCCGAAAAGATCATAAGGTTCGTGATCGGCCTTTTAACGCCGAATTCCGGAAGTCTCATCTTCTTATTCCTCGGCCGCTACGGTGGCCCCGTCGCGGAGTTTTTGTTGCCCCATTATAACTACGCTCTGACCGGCATCCAGGCCTTTTTTGACCTCATAATACGGCCCCTGGCGGATGCCCAGTTCCACCTTCTTCAACCTGGCCTTTTTCCCTTCCACTACATATACATAAGTGTCCGGCTCCCTTCCTATCACGGCTTCTTTAAGGATGACCGGGACGCCTTTCCTCTCCTCCATGATCAATTTTACCTTCGCGAACATCCCGGACTTGAGCCGGCAATCCGGGTTGTCTATGGTTATTTCGATAGACGCGGTGCGCGTCGCAATATCGACTACGGGACTTATCATAGTTACCTTCCCGATAAACGTCTCTCTGGGATACGCGTCCACCGCGATACCCGCTTCCTGGTTCAATAAAAGTTTCGGCAGATACTTTTCCGGGATATTAAGGTCTATCTCCACCTTGCTCATGTCCGCCACGAGCGCCACCGGCACCTGTGTAGTGACGCTGGAGCCTATATCTACGTATATACGCCCCACGGTCCCCGAGAGGGGGCTTTCGACAGGCGCCTTTTCAAACTTCAACCCGACCTCGTCCCTGTCGATATAGGCGATCGCCTCTCCCTTGGCCACGGCCTCTCCTTCGTTTTTAACCTTCTCTATGACCTTGCCCGTAACCTTGGGATAGACTATCGCCTCATCCTGGCCCTTTATGTCGCCGACGTATTCGAGGGCCCTGCTTAAGGTATCCAGATCCACCTTCATGACCTTTACCGGTACGGCCTCGTCTTTATCCTTGTTGCCGGCGCTCTTGCCGCATCCGGAAATTAAGAAAATAACTATAACGCCGTATATTAAAGTCATAAATGTCTTTTTCATACATCTCTCCAATCCGTCTTATAGTTTACTCTATATTTATATTATCATTTACGAGCGTCATGCCCTCGGCCTTTGCCAACTCTATAAGCGCTATATTATAATCGATGACGCTCCTCGCGTAATTCAATTCCGCCCTGGCAAGCCGTTCCTGATATGTCACCATATCTAGCGTAGATACTAGGCCCACCTTGAATCTCTCCTCCTGAGCGGCGTAATTTTCGGTTTCGGCCTCTTTCGACTTCTTGCTCGCCTCAAGCATCTTGTATTTCGTATCCACATACCTTACGGCGTCCCTCACCTCCAGGATGATGTTCTGCTCCAGGCGCTTAAACTTTAAGAGGGCCTGCTTCTTGTCGTACTTGGATTTTTCATAGTTGCCTTTCTCCTCATCGCTTCCTAGGGGCAGGCTCACTTTAATCCCTACCGACCAGTCCTGGTAGTCCGCCTTGCGGATATCGCCGAGATCCCTGTCATACGCCTTGTCCAGTCCGTTCAGGCCGTAACTTCCTACAAGGTCCACCGTGGGCAAGATACCGTTTCTATAATAAACCACGGACAGATCCTTGTTCTTCAGGTCTATCTTCATCGCCTCATAATCCGGCCTGTGTTCAAAAGCCCTGAGTATGGAATCGATCAGTTTCGGCTCGTGCTTCTCATACCCCGGCTCTTCCAGGAGTACTATGTGCGCGTTCCAAAAGGCCGCGTCGTCAACGAGGTTCGTTATCAGCTTAAGGTTATCCTCGGCGTCATAAGACAGGCGTTCCGAGGCCAGAAGCGCCTCTTCCATGCGCGCGACCTCGGCCTCCGCTTCCACGACGTCTATATTGCTCGCGAGCCCCTTAGCGTATTTTTCCTTATTTATATTGTAGAGGTCATTAACCCTTTTTAGCGACGTCTCGGCCACCTCATACTGTTCCCGCGAATACTGGAGTTCGTAGTAGCCCTTCTTCACATTGGTCAGCACCTTGATGATTTCTGTCGCCAAATCCTGGTTCGATATCAATTTGTTGTTCTTCGCTATCAAAAAATCCGCCTTGTTAACTACTATGCCGAAGCCTTTAAGGAGCGGCTGGGTAACGGTCACTTCCGCCTTTGAGTCATATATGGGGTTCGTGGCCTGCAATCTTGAGTTCGAGGAGGTCCTCGTATTGTAGAAATCCAGCTCTATGTCCGTGCCGGTGACCAGCTTCTGGGCGTAGCCGAAGTCGAAGGTATTGACCTTTGCCTTGGAGATCCTGGGCTCCGAGAGGAGGCTCGAGGATTTTTCGGTTGAGTCATCCATCAGGTAGTCGAAGGTGAAGTCCGGCTCGAACCGCGCCCTCTCGATCCTGATATTCGCATCCTCTATCAGAGGCTCTATCCTCTTGACCTTGATCTCGGTATTACTCTTAAGCGCCATCGCAATACAGTCCACCATCGCAAGCTGAAGGACCCTGCCGGAATCCGCCGATGCGATGAACTCCTCTTTGTTAAAACCGGCCGGTTCCTCTGCGTTAAGCGCGGGGCAACATGTCAGTAGGATTATAAGCGATAGTGAGATTGTCTTTTTCATTTTAAAGACCTGCGATTGCCTTCCGGTTCTTTTAGATGCTCCTGTATATGCGTCAATATATTAAGATAGGCTTCGCGCTCCGCCTGCGATATCATGCCGAAGACCTTGACCATCATCCGTTTCCTCTCTTTGGCTATATCATCCACCAATCTCTTGCCCTTGGCCGTAAGGGCTGTCCTTATTATGCGCCTGTCCTTCGGATCGCTCGCGCGCCTTACATAGCCGTCTCTCACAAGCCTATCCACCACCCCCGTCATCGCCGCCGTGGTGACATTGATGAAATGCGCCAGGTCCGTCATCTTGGATTCTCCGTGTCTATCCAGCATGTTCAATACGATCATCTGAGGCATTGTAAGCCTTACCTTGAAGAGATTGTCCACCTTCTGCTTCAGGAATTCCCTGGCTATGACGGGCATGATCTCGTCGACCTTATCGGCGAATTCCGCTAAAGAGATATTGGACATTGTAAACCCCCTTGATTGTTAGGATTATTAAATATCAACATACTTAACTATGTCATATGAAACCGCCCCTGTCAAGTCCTGGGGGTATTTTCTTTCGGAGGGTCAGTTGCCGTTCCCGGGGCGTTTAAGATCGCGTCCTGGATATCCTGAGCTGCCCGCAGCCCGCGTCTATATCCTCTCCCCTGGATTTTCTTAACGTCGCGTTTATCCCTTCCGATTTGAGCGACTTTAAGAAGAGTCTGGCCTTTTCCTGCGAAGGCGCCTCGAAGCCTAACGCTTTTATCTGATTATAAGCGATGAGGTTAACCTTGCACTTCATCCCTTCCAAAAGCCCTGCCAATTTTTTCACATCGGCAGGACCGGAGTTCATGCCCTTTATCAGTACGTATTCGAAGGTTATGACTCTCCCGGTCTTTTTTATGTACTCCCTGCAGGTCTCAATGAGGTTCCTCAAAGGATACTTCCTGTTCGCGGGAACCAGCTCGGACCTCGTATCGTCATCAGGCGAATGTAAAGAGACCGACAACTCGACCTGTATGCCTTCCCGCGACAGTCTCTCTATGCCGGGTATAAGGCCGCAGGTGGATATGGTGATCTTCCTGGCGCCTATATTCAGGCCATCCGGATCGTTCATTATCCTTACGGCCTTAATCACATTGCCGTAATTATCGAAAGGTTCCCCTATTCCCATGAAGACGATGTTTGTGACCGGAAGCCTCCTCTCCTTCAATATATACAGGACCTCATTCACGATCTCCGCCGCGGTCAGGTTCCGCGCGAAGCCGAGCCCTGCGCTGGCGCAAAAGGCGCATGAGCGCTTGCACCCCACCTGCGATGAAACGCAAACGGTCGCCCTCCTTCCTTCGGGAAGGTACGCGGTTTCGATCGCGTGGGAATCCTTTAATTTAAGAAGATATTTTACGGTGCCGTCAATGCTCGAACGCCTTTCGTCGAGGAGCCTTAAGGCGGATATGTAAAACTCCCTGTCCAGTTCGGACCTCAAGCCAAGCGGAAGATCGTTCATCTCCTCTATGCGATTCAGGCCTTTCGCGTGGAGCCACTTGAACACCTGGACGGCGCGGTACGGCGGGTATCCGCAACCGGTAAAGAGACGCTTCAATTCTTCCTTTGAATAATCTTTAAGATCTTTTTTATCGGACATGGGGAAGGGGGTTCTTAGAATTTCTTCCTTTTAAATACCTTGTAGAGACAGAACGCGTTGAGCCCCAGGATGACGCCCCAGGAGACAAGAAGAAAGAGCCAGCCGGAGTTATTCATGGTTTTGACCTCCTTCTCTTCCACGCTATCCTGACTAAGGCCGCCAGGGTCAGAAATATAAACGCAAGAAGAAATCTGGCCCCTAATATATAGGGCCTGTCTGCGCCGGATACATTCTTCATCAAAAATGTCGGTATGCCCTCCTGGTAGAGCCAGAAACCGAGTATGATAAAGAGAAATAAGGGCGTCACATACTTTATTATGAACTTATAGATTTTGGGGACAGCCATGTCGGCGCCGTGGTGTATCTCCTTCCATGCCCTTCTCATGCCGAAGACCCATGCGAAGAGTATCACTTCGACCGTCGCGAAGAGGACGAGACAGAAGGTCCCGCCCCAAAAGTCGAGTTCGTTCACAACACCCCGCCCCAGGAAAAATACCGCGCTGTGACACAGGAGAAAAGATACTATCCCGAATATCGTAACGGCCTTCTTCCTGGACATGTCGAACTCGTCTTCCAAAAACGCCACAGCGGGCTGCGCCAGAGAAACGGAAGAGGTTATTCCGGCCAGAAATAAAAGGAGGAACCATATCCCCCCGAAGAAGGCGCCCATTATTATCTTCTCGAAGATAAGCGGCATCGTGACGAAGCCCAGGTTAAACGCCCCGCCTTTGGCTATCGCCTGTATCTCGCCGGGTCCGAAGAAGACGAAGGCGGCCGGGATAATTATGCTCCCGCCGATTATGACCTCTATGAATTCATTCATGCTGACCGCCGATAGGCCCGACAGGACGACGTCATCGCCCTTCGAGAGGTAGCTTGCGTACGTGAGTATGACCCCTATGCCTACGCTTAATGTGAAGAACGTCTGGCCCGCCGCAGCCAGCCACACCTTGGCGTCCTTTAATGCGCTGAAGTCGGGGTTCCATAAGAAACCCAGGCCGTTAATGAGGCTCCATGCCGGCTTGGCCGGATCCGGCGCGCCAAGGGTCAGCACCCTTATCATTATTATGATGCCGGAGATAAAGAGAAACGGCATGGCTATTTTACAAAGCTTCTCTACCCCGCCTTTTATGCCGTAGTAGATTACGCTTATGTTAATAGTAAAGGTCACCAGAAAGAAGGCGTAGGATAGCCATATATTGGAGAAGAACTGATTCTTCTCCAGGCCCTGGAACGCCCTTAGAAAACCCTGCATGGATGTCTGGGTTGTGGCGGAGGCGTATTTTTGCGTAAAGGCGAAGAAACTGTAGGCAAGCGTCCACGATTCTATATAGGTATAATATATGAATATTATTAGAGGGCCGAATATGCCTATTACGCCGAAATACTTTATGAACCTATTCTTCTCCCACATCGTATGGAAAATGCCCGGCGCCGTGCCGTGTTCAAAGCCGCCGCCGTACCGACCAAGCGTCCATTCCACCCACATGAGGGGTATGCCAAGAAGGAGGAGCGAGATAAAATAAGGGATCATGAAGGCCCCGCCGCCGTTGGACGCGGCCTGTACGGGAAATCTTAAGAAATTCCCAAGCCCTACCGCGCTTCCGGCGACAGCCATTATGATGCCTATCCTTGATGACCAGTTATCCCTTTTTTTCGCCATCTCTAACCTTCCCTAACCTGATAATGGCTTATTATAATTTAACTCCCCTTCCCTGTCAATTAGGGTCAGGCCTTGCGCCCATCGGGGGTCAGGCC
>CAZPYQ010000084.1:0-6170 GCA_964590585.1 uncultured Planctomycetia bacterium
GTCGTATATCATGCGCTTATTATATCAAATAATTAGGGACAACGGCTATTTTTTGAGGTAAAATACATCTTCGCTGTACCTGGAACGAAAAAGGAGGATAGGCGATGTACGAGGTAGGTGCGGATTATAAAGGAAATTCCAATAAAGTAAGGCCGAAGGCGGTCATATTCGACATGGACGGCGTCATAGTAGACTCGATGCCGTACCACTTCATGGCGTGGTATGAGACGATGAGGCCCCTGGGCGTAAGATTAAGCTGTTTCGACGTTTACGCCAAAGAAGGCGAGAGATGGGAGAAGTCCTTAAGATTTTTCCTGAAGCGCGCCGGTATAAAGCCGACGGAAATGGTATTAAAAAGGATATTCGCGAGGCGCCAGAAGGTATTTAAAAAGGACTTCAAGCGCTTCATATTCCACGGTGCCGCGGAATTTCTGATTTGCCTTAAAGGGAAAGGTTATCTCCTCGGCCTTGTTACGGGCACTCCGGTTAAAGACGTAAGAGAGGTCCTGCCGAAGCGCATATTGAAGCTCTTCGATTGCGTCGTGGGAGGCGACAGCGTGAAGAAGGGGAAACCCCATCCCGAGCCGTATCTTAAGGCCGCCGGCATCCTCGGCGTGAAACCGCCTGAGTGCGCCGTGGTGGAAAACGCGCCTTTCGGGATAGAGTCGGCCAAGCGCGCCAGGATGTTCTGCGTCGCGATAACAACCGGCCTCCCGCGCCAATACCTTAAAAGGGCGGACGTGGTGGTGGACAGCCTGGAGGAGATTACGGGTATCATAGAGGGTTCCTGCGGCTTAAAAAAGAAGAGATGATATTTTTCTTGAATAACATGCATAGTGCATTATAATTACTATAATATGAACCCAAAGACGATCTCGCTCATAATCTTCCTCGCGGCGTACCTTTTTTTCATATTCCTGCCGAAAAGAAGGGCGCATGTCGCCGTAGTCTCGTCGCTTTTAATGATCCTGGCGGGGGCGATCTCCTTTAAGGACGCGTTCTGGGCTATAAACTGGAACGTCATGGGCATCTTCGTGGGTACTCTTGTCATCGCGGACGTATTCATGCAGAGCCGCGTTCCCGCGTACCTGGCGGAGATAATCGTGGATAAGGCGCGCAGTACCGCCTGGTCGATAATATTTATCTGTGTCCTTACCGGGTTCATCTCGGCGTTCGTGGAAAACGTGGCCACCGTCCTTATCGTGGCGCCCATCGCGCTATCTTTGGCGAAGAAGCTTAAGATGAACCCGATGCAGATGATGATAGCCATCGCCGTATCGAGCAACCTCCAGGGGACCGCCACCTTGATAGGGGACCCTCCCAGCATGATACTCGGGGGGGTCGCTAATATGAACTTCATGGATTTCTTCTTTTATAAAGGAAGGCCGAGTATATTCTTTGCCGTGGAATCAGGCGCGCTCGCCTCATTCGTCGTCCTTTTCTTTATCTTCAGGCGCCATAAAGAGAAGGCCGGGCTGGTAAAGACAGAGAAGGTGAGGTCCTGGGTCCCTACCGCCATCCTGGCGGCGCTTATATTGTGCCTTGCTTTAAGTTCTTTCCTGGACACCGGTTTTACTTACGCGGCGGGTATAATCTGTATGATGTTCGCCGCCCTTTCCGCGCTCTGGGAGAAATCTTTTAGCAGGACATCGATCCTTAAAGGGCTGAAGTCCCTCGATTGGGAGACGACGTTCTTCCTGATGGGCGTATTCGTGCTGGTCGGCTCCGTAACCCTCGCGGGCTGGATAGAGGTCATAGCCGGCTTCCTTTCGGCGATAGTAGGCAGTAATACATTCCTGGGGTATACCGCGCTGGTCTTCCTCGCGGTGATAGTTTCGGCGTTCGTGGATAATGTCCCCTTCCTGGTCGCCATGCTGCCCGTCGCTATATCCATGTCGGCGAAACTCGGCGTAAGCCCGCAACTTTTCCTTTTCGGGCTCCTGATAGGCGCGAGCCTCGGAGGCAATCTTACACCCATAGGCGCCTCCGCCAATATAGTCGCCTGCGGGCTTCTGAAAAAAGAGGGCCTGGAAGTGGGCTTCAGGGATTTTATGAAGATAGGCATACCCTTCACGTTAGCGGCGGTAGGTACGGCTTACATCTTCGTATGGCTGGTCTGGGGGAGGTAAGCCGCCTGTAATAAAAAATTTTCTTGACAAATGATACTAATGTGGTATCATTAGGGTGGTAAATGAAAGAGTACAGAGTACAGAGTACAGAGTACAGAGTAAGGGAAAAATGGGGATAATAAACAGGGATACGGATTACGCCGTCAGGGCGCTATGTTGCATGGCGGGGCGGGGAGAAAGGATAGTGCCGGTTACGGAACTGGTAAAGGCTTTAAAGATACCGCGGCCGTTTTTAAGGAAGATACTGCAAAGGCTTAATAAAAGACGCCTGCTCGCTTCATTTAAGGGCCATGGCGGAGGCTTCATGATAAATGCGGACCCGGACAGGATATTTTTAATCGATCTTATAAGAATATTCCAGGGCCGCTTCAGCCTAAACGAATGTGTCTTTAAAAAGGAGATATGCCCCAACAAGAAGACCTGTCTTTTAAAGAAGAAGATGGACGGCATAGAAAAACTGGTCCTGGCCGAACTAAAGACCATAACGATCGGGTCTTTATTGAAAGGAAGAATACCCCATGGCAAAACGCAAGATAATCAAAATCGATGAGGATAAATGCAACGGATGCGGCGCATGCGTGCCGAATTGCGCGGAAGGCGCGCTTCAGATAATAGCCGGAAAGGCGAGGCTCGTGAGCGAAGTCTTCTGCGACGGCCTGGGTGCGTGCATCGGCCATTGCCCTCAAGGCGCCATCACTACAGAGGAGAGGGAGGCGGAGGTGTTTAATGAGGCGAAGGCGATGGCGCATAAACATGAAACGGGCGGATGCCCGGGTTCAAGGGTAATGGATCTGAGAGAGCACAGAAAACAGAGTACAGAGCACAGAGAAAAAAGAAGCTCCCGATTGGGTCAATGGCCCGTCCAAATCATGCTGGTCCCGGAAGAGGCGCCGTATTTTAGGGATGCGAAGCTCCTCATAGCCGCCGATTGCGTGCCGTTCGCCTGCGCGGATTTCCATGAGGAGTTTTTAAAAGGAAAGATACTCCTCGTAGGGTGCCCGAAACTGGACGATGCATTGTTGTACAAAGAGAAGATAACCAGGATATTGAAAAATAACGAGATAAGATCCTTAACCTGCGTCCACATGGAGGTGCCGTGCTGTTTCGGCCTTATGGGCATCGTAAAAGGCTCACTCGCCGATTCCGGGAAGAAGATTCCGCTCGAAGAGATAAATATAGGTATAAGAGGAGCTGTATTAAGATGATATTCGGCTGTCCCGGATCGCAAAAATTCAAAAATCCCCAGCCCGAGAGCCTGAATTGCCCGCGTTGCGGCGATGAGGTCGAGATATGGACGGACGAGGCCGAGGTCCGGTGCTTGAAGTGCGGCGCTCTGGTCACACGCAAAGACGGACAGAGCTGCCTGGACTGGTGCAAGCAGGCCAGGGAATGCGTCGGCGAAGATACGTATCGTAAATATATCATGAACAAGAAAAAAAATAAGTTTACAGCTGACAGCTGAAAGCTGATAGCTGATAGCTGATAGCTGATAGCTTTTAACGGTCAGCTCCCTAAGGAGGTGATTCGAATGATGGTAAGAATAAGGTACATGTTAAGGCCTGTTGCCCATTGCAAAGAGGGCTGCAGTACCAGGTCCCGGGCATGACGTTAAACTGCCCATTTATTTAAGACCTATCTTTACCTTTTGTGATATAATAAACACCCAAAGGAAAGTTCTGTATGGATCCGAACATTCTCCATAACATAAGTTACGGGATGTACGTGGTATCTTCGGCCAGGGATGGGCGGTTTAACGGCCAGATAGCGAACACCGTCTTCCAGATAACGAGCGAGCCCGTAAAAATAGCCATAAGCATAAACAAGGATAACCTGACGCACGAATTCATAGAAGCGAGTTCGCTCTTCACGGTCTCCATACTGGCGGAGGATACGCCGCTCGCTTTCATAGGCAGATTTGGTTTCAGAAGCGGCAGAAAAGAGGACAAGTTCAAGGGTGTCGAATTCAAGACCCTTCCTTCCGGCTGCCCGGTGGTAACGGAAAACGCGCTTTCATACCTTGAGGCGAAGGTAACGGGCCGGCTCGATTGCGGCACCCATACGGTCTTTTTAGGCCAGATGACGGGGTCCGGGATAATAAGGCCGGGCAGGCCTATGACATACGGATATTATCACGAGGTGAAACGCGGCACGACGCCGGCGGCCGCGCCGACGTTTATAAGGGGAGAAACGCCTATACCGCAAAAAGGAGGCAATGATATGCAAAAATACCGCTGTGTGGTATGTAACTACATCTACGACCCGGCGCTCGGGGATCCCGATAACGGAGTTAAGCCGGGAACGCCTTTCGAGAAACTGCCTGACAGCTGGGTCTGTCCCGTCTGCGGCGCCGATAAGAGCCAGTTCGTCAAGGAGGGGTGACCATATGGGGAAGATAGAAATAAAAAAGGGCATATACTGGGTGGGGGCCGTGGACTGGAACGTGAGGAGTTTTCACGGGCATACCTACGCCACTCAAAGAGGCACGACCTATAACGCCTATCTTGTGATGGATGAGAAGATAGCGCTGGTCGATACCGTTTACGGCCCGTTCGCGGGCGAGATGATAGAGAGGATACGCGAGATAGTCCCTCCGGAAAAAATAGATTACGTCATAGCGAACCATGTCGAGACGGACCATTCGGGCGCCTTGCCCGCGCTCATGAAACTGTGCCCCAAGGCGAAAGTTATAGGTACGGCCAAATGCAAGGAAGGGTTATATAAGAATTATTACGGCGATTGGGACTTCCAGACGGTAAAGACCGGAGACACCCTGAAGCCGGGAAAACGCACCCTGACCTTCGTGGAGGCCCCGATGGTGCACTGGCCCGACAGCATGTTCACCTACTGCCGGGAAGAGGAACTCCTGATGCCCAATGACGCCTTCGGCCAGCACTACGCCTCAAGCGAGAGGTTCGACGATGAGGTGGATCATTGCTCTCTTATGGACGAGGCGGCGAAATATTACGCCAATATATTGTGGCCGCTTAATTCCGTCATATCGAAAAAACTGGAGGATGTTTTGAAGATGGGGCTCCCCATAAAGATGATAGCCCCGAGCCACGGCATCATATGGCGCAAGGACCCGATGAAGATAGTGAACGCTTATGTCGAATGGGCCGGCAACAAAATAAACAAGAATAAGGCCGTCATCGTTTACGAGACGATGTGGGGTTCGACGGAGAAGATGGCCAGAAAGATAGCCGACGGCCTTACGGAAGCCGGGGTGAGCGTGAAACTTTGCGACATCGCCCGGTCGGACCGGACCGATGTCATAAAGGAGATGCTGGACGCCAGGGCCTTCCTGATAGGTTCTTCGACCCACGGCAACGACATGCTGCCCGCGATCGCGGGGTTTTTGGAATTCCTGAAAGGGATGAGGCCAAAAGGCAGGGTCGCCGCGGCGTTCGGGTCATACGGCTGGGGAGGGGGCGCGACGGCTTCCATAGAGAGGGTATTAAAAGAGGCGGGCATAGAGACGCCCACGCCGGCCATATCGTTCAAATTTGTCCCGGACGGAAATGAATCAAGGCTCTGCCGTGAGTACGGCAAAGATTTCGCGAAAATTCTTTAAAAGGAGGAAGTTATGGCTGAGATAAAGGATCTGTTTCAGACCGCTGATTGGAACAAGGAAAAGCACGTCCCCGTCATAGACTCGCCCGCCGCTGTTGCCAGGGGCGCGTCATTCAAGGTGTCGGTGAGCGTCGGCAAGGCGATACCGCATCCCAATACGACGGAACACCATATAAGATGGATAACCGTCTTCTTTCTGCCGGATGGGGGGAAGTTTCCATATCAGGTGGGCAGGGCCGAGTTCGCCGCTCACGGAGAGTCTGCCGAGGGGCCAAACACATCGGGCGTGTATACGGGCCCCGATACCGATTTTATCCTGAAACTGGATAAAGCCGGCGTCCTCATGGCCTCATCCTACTGCAACATCCACGGGCTCTGGCAGAGTTCCAAAAAGGTGGAGGTACAATAGTATGGCAAATATATTCGCGGGAAGCGAGATAGTCGAGATGGGTATTCAGATAGAGAGAAACG
>CAZPYQ010000085.1:0-6149 GCA_964590585.1 uncultured Planctomycetia bacterium
GGGGCCGCTAATACGGCCACGCCCGGCACAGGAGACCTGGTGCCGGATTATATCAAGAGCTGGCCGAAATGCAAAGGCTCGGCATACGCGGTGCCTGCGGTAAGCGCCGATCCCGTGTGTCCCGGAAACGTATCGGGGCATACGTTATAAAAATAGTAATCAGAGTTTTTCATTTTAAAAGGGCGGTTACATGTAAAAGTGACCGCCCTTTTAATATGGCATGGCTTGACAATGAGATTTATATATGGTAAATTTAATATAATATTAATAATTAGGGGTAGAAACTAAATAGCAGGAGAAGAATGCGTTTTAACAGGCGGGGGATCACACTGGTCGAATGCCTGATAAGCATCATTTTGATAGGCACCCTTTTAGGCTGCATATTGGGTGCTTTTTTCATTTCGCGTTCCGCAGCCTCAAAGACCGAGCACAGACTGGTCGCCATCGCGCTTCTGCGTGAATTCATGGAATTCGAGACAAGGTGCGGGTTTGACGGATATACCGTACGGGACGAAGGCGAGCAGGTCATAGCGCAATATGCGGACGGTAATAACGACGGATATTTCTACGATGATTATTACAATTATATAAAATCGTATAATGAGGCCAGAGGGCATACGTTCCCTTCGGCGATAACGCCCGGGGAGTGGGTCGGTCCCATCACCATAGGCGATTTGCAGCTCAAGGTAAAACCCGAGCCGTATATTCCTTCAGGCGGCGAAACTTTTGGCGCGCCGAAAGTGACGGTTGGAACGGCGCCGCAAATCTGCGAGTATAAGATAGTCGGTTTCGTAGTGAGCTGGGATGAGGTTTCGCCGGGATCCGTATCAGGCGTAAGGACCCTCGAGGAGAGGGCCGCTGGTTATATAGCGGACCATAACGCGCCAAAATAGCATAAGGCCTTAACTCTTATGAGCAAGAAGCCGAGGCGGGCTTTCACCATAGCGGAACTTGTGATATCGGGAGCGATATTCTGCGCGATTTTTTTAAGCGCGTGGGAGCTCTACAGGATATCGCGTGTCTGGTGGCAGGAGATGAGCCCGCGCGTAGAGGCCCAGAGGCGGACGAGGATCGCCATTGACGCTATAGTGCATGGCACGATAGACGCGACCGCCGGAACAGAAACCATAATGTCCGTCTCCTACACAAAAAGAAACGGTTTGGAGGAAGCGGTCGCGGCGCCGGAGATAGCGGAAGACGGCAAGAGTATATATTTTATGCTGGAAGGGGATGCTACAAACAAGAGATGCTTCAAGCTGGACACCGATGAGACAAGCGGAAAGAAGATGCTCTATTACATGTCCGACAGAAATAACGGCGCCACACTTACTCCCATAAAGCCGACAATCGGCATATCGGATCTTTTATTTGAATTTTATCAATTTACAAACGGAGGCCTTTTAACTTTTCATAACTTGATAAAGGTTACGGTTTCGTCATCGGAAGATATCGGCGCGACCAGGCAGGGAGGGGTCCATAATATAGCCGTTTCGCGTTCAGACGTGGTTTGCCTGCGCAGCATGCTTTATCGCGACTAAAGGGGTGTTATGCTTAAGATAAGGGGTTTCGTAATGGTCCTGGCGATTGTCTTTATAATGGTGCTTACGCCGTTGGTCTGGGTACTCATCAATATCGGCATGAGCGAAACGGTAGGCTCCAGTAAAAACGTTGATATCTTAAGGGCATATTATTTAGCCGCAAGCGGCGCGGAGTGGATGTATGCGCGTCTCAAGACAATGGAGACAAAAACGGTCACGTGGCCGCAAGCGACGCAGACCGGAGATGTCACTATAAACGGCGTCAGGGTAGGCACGTACACCGTCAGCGCCGATGCCCTATCAAGCAATATCTTCGCGATAGTGTCGGAAGGGAGGGTTACGGATGCCGCCGGCACAGTTCTTTCCAGGGCGTCGCTTCACGTGAAATACCGCTTTACGTCATCTTCGGATCTGGTAGGGCTCCCTCTTGGCGCGAGCGGCGATATGCAATTATATGGAAGTTCTATTTTTGGATTTAAGTCCTGGGTGCGCGTGGAGGGTCCGGTTTGGGCAGGAGGCGGTTTTGATATAAATGATTACGTCAAGATTACCGGCGAGGCCGCGGGGAATCAAACGATACCGCAGGTCTCTTTCTGGCTCGGGGCGCGGTTCGATACAAATAATGACTCTGTCTATGCCGCCGACCTTAATAGCGATGGCATCGTCACGTGGGCCGAGGCAGAGGCGCAGGGCACGGCCTACGAGGAGGCCTTCAATAATGACGACATCTATAACCACGACGGCGTTAATCCAGCGACTAACGTTATAGATAATAATGACGCGATGTATTACTATTACACCACCTATCTCAACAATCTAATGGGGCTGCAGATTGGGCCGGGCGAGGCCAATTACTATTCGGGCGATCTCGCCCTATATCCGGGCAGTGTCAGTGACTCCGTTCAGGTCATATTCGCTACGGGCAATATCGATATAACGTTAAACGACCAGGACTGGGCTGACGGGGCTATGGATCATACTATAATCGCGATGAACGATATAACGAAGTCCAGCCCACCAACGGCCAGGACGACAGGCTTACGCTGGTTGCCGGAGGAGACGTCTATACAGGAGGGGTCCGTGCGTTTGGCGGGGTCAGGGGGGAACTTATAATATATGCAGCCGATGATTTTATCGCGTATTATGGAGGAAGGATAAACGGTTCCATCCTGGCGGGAGACGACGTTATCGTCGATACGGTGCTGCCGATCCCGGGGCTTTTGAACCGCGACATAAACAGGAGCCAGATAGACTGGTCCGATCCTGACGAATGGCCGGTAGGACTTCCGCCGGGTTACTGCAGGGTTTCCACGAATTTCAGCATCAGCGGCGAACATACGCCGCAGGAATTCGGAGGCTATCCTCCCGTCTGGCACAGGCATTAGGAGCGAGATAATGGATAAGAAACTGGTTGCGCTAAACCTGATCCTGCTGGCGTTTCTTTTGGCGATGATCGTGTTCAGCAAACTGCTGTTCAAACCAATCATGAAGCCGGCTGGGCCGCAGGGCGGCGCCACCGCCGGATTTTTACCGCGCGGTTCCGAAGAAGTCGTAATCCATGATATGGGCGCCGGTTCAAAAAAAGAATACGGCAGTATCCCTTCAGGCGAGGCAGGGGGTGCTCATGGCAAGACGGCGGCGCCGGAAGCGGCTCACGACATGCCCGGGGAGTGGGCGATGTTGCCGCAGGACGAAAAGGAAGAATTCTTAAAAGGGCTCGATGCCGGAATGGAGAGGGCCAAGGATGCCCTGGCCGTGAATCCCCAGGACAGGAACGCGAGGGCGTTATTGGTCATATCGGAAAACCTCAAGAGCCTCGCCTCGAAAAATTTTAAAATACAGATTAAAAAAGCCGCAAGAGAATGAAAAACGCGAGCAGGATCGGACTGGATATAAACGGTGACACTATAAAGATGGCGGAGCTTTTAAATTCCAAAGACGGCTCCCGTCTTCTGAGTTTCGGGTACAGAAAAATCGAGAGCGGTGCGGATACGACGCTACCGGGCATCATAAATGATGTTTTGAGCGAAGCCAAATCCGGATCGAGAGACGTTGTCTTCGGCCTTTCCGGGCCTCTGGTGATAACGCGTTTTATCAGCATACCGAGTATGCCGGACAGGGATATAAAGAGCGCCCTCGCCTTTGAGGCGGAGAAGAACATACCTTTCAGCGCCGAAGAGATAAACTACGATTATCAGGTCCTGGAGCGCGGGGCCGACAAAAAACTCGAGGTTCTTTTAACGGCGGCAAAAAAGGAACTCCTGGATAGATATATCAATATCGCCAGAGTGGCGGGCCTCAACCTTGAGGTCCTGGACGTGGATTGCTTCGCTCTGGCAAACGCCTTTCTTAAAAATTACCAGTTCTCTCTGGATCCGAACAAGACATCAGCCCTTATAAATATCGAAGAGAGGCACACCAGTATCTCTATATTGCGCGGGGAGATCCTGGGGTTTGCGCGCGACATACAGACAGGCGGCAGGAGTCTTGATGAGGCGGCATCCCATGCCAGCCTCTCACAGGAGATAAGGCTATCGTTCGAATATTTCGAGAACAGGTTCGGAAAGAGCGCCGATGATATATATTTATCGGGAGATTGCTCGGGGTCATCCGGCTTGAAAGAATTACTGGAAGATAACCTGGGGGTAAAATCTACCCTGTGGGACCCTTTCAAAGCAATAATTTTCGACAGCAAGATACCGGCGAGCGCCGTGCCGGAGAACTTAAGGCCGGGTTTTGCCGTTTGTATAGGGCTGGCGTTGAGGCAGGGATCATGATCGAGATAAACCTTTTACCCGAAGAACTGAAGCCGCGCAAAGCCAAAACCAGCATGCTTCAGGAGTCTCCTTTAGCGCGGTTCACCGTACCGGATATCGAGCCAAAGCTCCTCTTCACGTGGCTTCTGGCGGCGATCGTTTTAATCCAGGCGATTTTATTTGCGCTTCAGATTTTTGGAAAATCCCAGGCAGCCCGGTTAAACGCCGGTTACGCCGAGCTGGTCCCGCGGAAGATAGAGGCGGATAAAATAAAGGGGCAGCTGGGCCATATCTCCAGGAAGGGCCAGGCAGTAGAGAGGCTGCTGACGAGGCAGGTCACGTGGGCTGAGAAGCTGAATGCTTTAAGCGATTCCATGATCCCCGGGATATGGCTGACATCTTTGTCGTATGATGAGAGGATATCTGAAAGACAGGGCGTTTTAAGCGGGACGAAGGCCAGCGGCCTATCCGTCTCCAAGGCTGCCGGAAGGGTCCCGGCCGAAAAATACGTCGCGAAATTTTTGATAATCACCGGCTGTGTCCACGGTTCCGCAGGGGACCAGACGAGCTCCATAAGCAAGTTCATAAAAAACCTGAAAGAGAACCCGGATTTTTACCGGGATTTCAACAGCATCTCCGTGGAAGACATAAAAGGGGAAAAATTTGAAAACCAGGAGATAATGACCTTCAGGATAACATGCGCATTTAAGGAGTAGCGTGAAAAGGCCGAATATTCAATTCATTAATGATATCTTAAACGACCCGGAGAAGCGGAAGATATTCTTTGTCTCTATCGCGGCCTTTGTGGTAATCGCCTATGCCTTTATAGCGTCGCCGCAGGTCTTAAATATCGTAACGCTGTCGAGCGCCAACAGCGCGCTTAAAAACGATCTAAAAAATGCCAGAAAAGAGATAGACAGAATACCCCTTTCGCTGAAGATGCTCGAGGAGCAGAAAGACAGGGTCTTCTCCGGTCAGGTGTCCCGCCTGTTACAGGAAGGGGAGATGCCCAATCTGCTGGAAGCCATTTCCGCGATGGCTAATTCTTCAGGCGTCAAGATAATAGGCATAACGCCTGTTGCCGCATCGGGAGGCGAAACGAAGAACGCGGCTTACAGGGAAGCCCAGATAATGATAATCGCGAAGTCAGGCTACCATGAGCTGGGGCTCTTCATAAACAAGATTGAGAATGCGGTTAAGTTCATGAACATCTCGGATATAAGCATTATTTCAAATAATGCCTCGCCGAAAAAGCATGACGTAAAACTTTTGATATCGGCGTATGTCCTTGTGCCGGAAAAAGGCGCTTAAATGAAAGCCATAAAAAATTTTACCGTACTGTATGTCCTTTTCGCATGCGTCGTGACTTTAGATTGCTATGGTGCGGAGTTTGTTTATGACGCCAAGGCCAAACGCGACCCGCTCATTCCGCTTGTCGGAGAACGAAGAGAGACAATCGCGATAGAGGATATATTATCTATCGAGGACGTGAGCCTTGAAGGGATAGCCGTCGGCCCGAAAGGGAGCAGGGTAGCTATACTGAACGGCTCGATGTTAAAAGAGGGCGACAGGGCAGGGGGCATGGAGATAAGAAAGATATCGGAACAAACCGTAATCGTCTTTAAAGACGGCAGAGAATATGAGCTGTCCCTAAAAGCTTTGGAGGATGAGAGATGAGAGCGTTAGTCAGATTTTTCATAATTATTTATCTTGTTTTTGCCGTTTCGCCCGTCCTGGGCGGGGACTCCCCGCCCGGCGCCAAACCGCCGCTGGGCCAGGAAACAACCGCGCCTTCGGAAACGCGGGAAGCGCCGGATGAGGGCGCGCTTCCGCCGGCCGTCGAGCCATCAAGAGA
>CAZPYQ010000086.1:0-6096 GCA_964590585.1 uncultured Planctomycetia bacterium
GTCCCCTACCTCCCGGGTGGAATAGCCCATCTTCCCCGCGGAGAGGCTCTTTAACTTCGTCTTCACTATCTTTATGACCGCGTTCTCCACCGCTTGGGCCGCCTTGGTTTCGCCAAGATTTTCCAAAAGCATTCCGAGCGCGCATATGGCGGCGAGCGGGTTTATGACGTCCTTCCCGGTGTATTTGGGGGCCGAGCCGCCTATGGGCTCGAACATCGAGACACCCTCCGGGTTTATGTTGCCTCCCGCGGCTATGCCCATCCCGCCCTGGATCATGGCGCCCAGGTCGGTTATGATGTCGCCGAATATATTGTCGGTGACTATGACGTCGAACCATTCGGGGTTCTTAACGAACCACATGGTGGTCGCGTCTACGTGGGCGTAGCCGGTCTCTATATCCTTATACTCTTTCGCGACTTCATCAAACGTCCTCTGCCAGAGGTCCCACGCGTATGTTAGGACGTTCGTCTTGCCGCAAAGAGTGAGTTTCTTTCTTCTGTCGCGCTTCCTTGTATACTCGAAGGCGTACCTTATGCAGCGTTCGACGCCCTTCCTTGTATTGTAGGATATCTGTATGGCGACCTCTTTCTTTGTACCCTTGGCCCTGAACTCGCCCATGCCCTTATAGATGCCTTCCGAGTTCTCCCTGACGACGACGAAGTCTATATCCTCCTCCTTCTTGTCCTTGAGGGGGCAGAACGCGGCGTTGTAGAGCTTAACGGGCCTTAAGTTTATATACTGGTCGAGTTCGAAACGCGTCTTCAAGAGTATCCCCTTCTCCAGTATGCCCGGCTTCACGCCGGGATGGCCTATGGCCCCCAGATATATCGCGTCGAACTTCTTCAGGCCCTTTACTTCCTTGTCGGAGAGCACCTTGCCTGTCTTAAGGTATCTCTCGCCACCGTAATCGAAGGCCGTATCCATATATCCGAAACCGAACTTCTTCGAGGCGGCCTTTAGGACCTTAAGCCCTTCCCTTACCACCTCAGGCCCTGTGCCGTCGCCCGCTATGACCGCTATCTTATACTTATCCTTCATCTCTTTCCCTCTTTTTGGTGTAGCCCATGAGCCCGCCGGAACGTATTATCCTGCGCATGAAAGCCGGATATTTTATAACGGCGGCATACGACTCTTTTCTCGTTATGTTTTTAATGACGCCCGTACCGAGGTCTATTCCCACGGCGTCCCTCGGCCTTATGCGCCTGGAGGCCTCGAGGCTCTCCATTATAGGCAGCCCTATATTTATGGCGTTCCTAAAAAATATCCTGGCAAAAGATTCCGCTATTACGACAGATACGCCGCACGCCTTTATCGCGCGGGGCGCGTGCTCCCTCGATGAACCGCAGCCGAAGTTCTTGCCCGCCACTATCACGTCGCCCGACTTCACCCTCCCGGCAAATTTTATGTCTATATCCTCCATGCAGTGCTTCGCCAATTCCGCGTCATCCGTCGTATTGAGGTACCTCGCCGGCAGTATCTCGTCCGTATTCACATCGTCCCTAAATTTATGCGCCCTGCCTTTATATTTCATATGACACTCCTGACTCCCATCTCCCAACTAAATCGCCTCATCCGGATGCGCTATCCGCCCCTTTACGGCGCTCGCCGCCGCCACCGCCGGGCTGGAAAGGTACACCTCGCTCTTTGGATGGCCCATCCTTCCCACGAAGTTCCTGTTCGTCGTGGATATGGCCCTTTCGCCCTCGGCCAGGATACCCATGTGCCCCCCGAGGCACGGCCCGCATGTGGGGGTCGAAAATACACCCCCCGCCTCTACGAATATCTTGGCCAGCCCTTCCTTCACCGCCTGCATATATATCGCCTGTGTTCCCGGAAAGATTATGAGCCTTACTCCGGGTTTTGCCTTCTTACCCCGCAGGACCTTTGCCGCTATCCTTAAGTCCGCTATCCTGCCGTTGGTGCATGAACCTATCACCACCTGGTCAAGAAAGACGTCCTTCACCTTTTTGACCGGCTTCACGTTGCTCGGGATGTTCGGCATGGCCACGACAGGCTCTATCTTCCTGGCATCATACTCGATCGTCCTGGCATACTTCGCGTCCGCGTCGCTCTTCAATTTCGCAAAGTCCGCTATCCTAAATTTCTTCTTCGATACGGAATTCACGTATCTTAAAGTCACGAGATCGGGTTCTATTATACCGTTCTTTGCCCCGGCCTCTATCGCCATATTGGCCATCGTGAACCTGTCGTCCATGGGCAGCCCTTTAATAGTCTCTCCGGCGAACTCCATGGACATGTATCTGGCGCCGTCCACGCCTATTGCGCCTATAGCATGAAGTATCAGGTCCTTGCCGGATACCCACTTATTGAGGCGTCCGAAGTAGATGAACCTGATCGTCTCCGGGACTTTAAGCCACACCTTGCCCGTGGCAAAGGCGGCGGCGAGGTCCGTGGACCCGACCCCAGTAGAAAAGGCGCCGACGGCACCGTACGTGCAGGTATGAGAATCCGCGCCTATGACAAGGTAGCCGGGAAGGACGAGCCCCTTTTCGGGCAAAAGCACATGTTCTATGCCCATCTGCCCGACTTCGAAGTAGTTGAGTATGCCGTACCTTTTCGCGAAACTCTTTAAGACCCTGCACTGGTTCGCGCTCTTCATGTCTTTGGCCGGCGCGAAATGATCGGGTATAAGCGCTATCTTCCTCCTGTCAAACACCCTACCTATCCCTGACGCCTCGAACTCCTCTATCGCCAAAGGCGCCGTTATATCATTGCCATGGCAAAAATCTATCCTGGCGTCGATGAACTGGCCCGGATGGATATCCTTTTCGTCGGTATGCTTTAAGAGTATCTTTTCGGTGATCGTATAGGGCATCACATCTCCTTCATCATCGCGTTCTCCCCGCAATCCGGGAAGTGGACGCACTTGACGCATTCGCTCCATATCTTGTGCGGCAGTTCCTGCTTGTCTATGAGTTTGAAACCGAAACGCGTGAAGAAATCCGGTATATACGTAAGCGCGAAGACCTTCTTTACCTTCAATATCCTCGCCTCGGCAAGGCATTGCTTGAGAAGCTTTGCCCCTATGCCCCTTTTGGTCCGGGACCTGGCGACCGCGAGCGACTTTATCTCCGCAAGGTCCTCCCATCCCACATGAAGGGCGCAGCAGCCGTAAATTTTGTCGCTTTCGGTATACAGGGAAAAATCCCTTATATTCTCATAGAGTTCGTTAAGCGACCTGGGCAGCATCTGGTTAAGTTTCGCGTAGTGATTGATAAGCATCTTAATCTTCTTTACGTCATCCACGCGGGCCTTGCGTATCACCTCATCCTGCCTTTCTTAAGAAACAACTTCTTGTCCGGAAAACCGCACATCCCGTACACGGCGCATCCTCCGCAGAGGGGGCTTTTCGCCTTACATATCCTGCGGCCGTGTTCTATTATACCTAAATGGAACTCATATATCAAGTCCTTCGGGACCCTGCCGGAAAGAAATTTATGGGCCTCCTCTATCGCCATGCCCTTGCCTATAATACCTAACCTCCTGGCAACCCTGAAGATATGGGTATCTACGGGCATGACCGGCTTGCCGAAACTGAAGAGAAGGACACACGCCGCGGTCTTAGGGCCCACCCCTTTCAATGACCTTAAATATGCCAATGCCTCCTCTATGCTCAAATCACGCAAAAAAGACAGGTCTATCCTTCCCTCCCGCCTTCTTATCTCGTTTAGGACGCCCTTTATCCTGCCCGCCTTTATGCGCGACAGGCCGGCGCGGCGTATCAGGCGTTCAATCTTTCCGGCCCTGGCGGCTGCAAGCGCATCCCAGGACCTGAAATTCTTCTTCAACACGGCGAACGCCCTGAGCGAGTTCAGGTCGCTTGTATTCTGCGAGAGGATGGTCCTTATCAACTCGCCTACCGGAGGGGATCTTTTAAGGTCCGGCGGCCTGCCATAGGCCCTCTCCAGGAATTTAAGTATCTTTCTTATCGTCGCGGTATCTTTCACGGAGGGGGCCTTACGGAATATCAAGGATTGCCGACAAAAGCGATTTTGTGTAGGCATGTTTTGGGTTGGTGTACACTTCGGAAGCGGGGCCTTCCTCCACGATCTTTCCGTCACGCATGACCGCTATGCGGCCGCACATGTACCTGACCACCCGGAGGTCATGGCTTATGAAGAGGTACGTAACATTCAACCTCTTTCTTATCTCTTTAAGCAGGTTTAAAATCGCAAGCTGTATGGTAACGTCAAGGCTCGATACGGGTTCATCGCAAACTATGAATTCCGGGCGCGTCAGGACGGCGCGGCCTATGGCTATCCTCTGCCTCTGGCCGCCCGAGAACTGATGGGGGTATTTCCCGAGAGCGTCTTTCGGCAGATTCACCAGACCCAGGACCTCCTCTATCCTGTCCATTATGACGGATTTACGCTCACCTTTTATGAGAAGCCCTTCGGCGAGTATCTGATATATCCTCATCTTAGGATCCAGGCTGTTAAAGGGATCCTGGAATATGGCCTGCATGCTGCGCAGAGACGTTATCACGCTGCCTGAATCCTGCTTCAATATGCCCAATACTATCTTCCCGAGCGTCGTCTTACCGCATCCGGATTCTCCCACGAGGCCGTATACCTCGCCTTTTTTTATCTCCAGCGATACTCCGTCAACGGCCTTCACCATGCCGCCCGTTCCCTTAAGATACCTTCGTTCTATCGGGAAATATTTCTTTATGTCTTTGCAATTCACGATTGTCATGTCAGGGCCTTCACGGATTCCAGAAGCGAGATCGTATACGGATGCATCGGATTCCTAAGGATATTCTCCTTGTCGCCTGATTCGATTATGGCGCCAGCGCGCATCACGGCGACCCTCCGGCACATCCTCGCTATTATGCCGAAGTCATGGCTTATAAAGAGGATCGACAATCGCTCTCGGCTTATTATCTCCTCCAGAAGATCGAGCATCTGGGCCTGTATGGTCACGTCCAGAGCGGTCGTCGGCTCGTCCAGTATGATGAGCCTCGGCCGGTTTATGAGCGCCATGGCCAGCATGGCGCGCTGTTTCGTCCCCCCTGAGAGCTGATGGGGATAGTCGTAAAAGACTTTTGAGGCGTTTTTGATATGGACCCTGTTTAAATATTCAAGCGCCAGCTCCTTCGCCTTCGCCCTCCCTTGAGCGGATTGATGCGCGAGCACGGCCTCCACCAACTGCTCGCCTATGGTGAATACCGGATCCAGGGAAGTGGCCGGTTCCTGAAAGACCATCGATATCCCGGCGCCCCTTATGCCGCGCATGGAGGGCCCGCTTATCTTCAAAAGGTCCGCCCCTTCAAACAGGACCTCGCCTTCCGTTATCCGGCCGGGAAACGGCACAAGCCGTATTATGGCCAGCGCCATCATCGTCTTGCCGGAACCGGACTCGCCTGCTATGCCGAAGACCTCGCCTTTTTCCATGTCGAAGCTCACGCCATCCAGGGCCTTCACTACGGCACTTTGCAGAGCGTCGAAATATACCTTAAGGTTCTTTACCTCTAATATCTTCATCGCCTTAAACGCGGTTCCAAAAGGTCCCTTAAGCCCTCTCCGAGCAGGTTATAGGCAAGCACCGTCGTCAATATGAAAAGGCCGGGGAATATTGTGAGCCACCACGCCACCCCGAGCGTCGATTTACCGTCCATCAATATATTGCCCCAGCTCGGGGTCGGCGGTTGTACCCCTATGCCGAGGAAGCTTAGGGCCGCTTCCGTCAAGATCGCGCCCCCTATACCGAGGGTCGCCGAGACGAGCACGGGAGGCATGGCATTGGGGATGAGGTGCCTCAATATGACCCACGCATCGCGGCCACCCATCACCTTTGAGGCGGCCACGAAGTCCCTCTCTTTAAGCGTCAGGATCTCGGCCCTTACGAGGCGCGCCACGCCCATCCAGCCCGTGGCGCCTATGACGGCCATGATGGTGAATATCGAGGGCTCCATCACCGCTATGACCGCCAGTATAAGGAAGAATGCCGGGAAACAGAGCATTATGTCCACGAACCTCATTATGAAGGAATCTATCATCCCGCCGTAATATCCGGCGAGCGAACCGAAGAATGTCCCTAAGATGACCGCTATGCCAACCGCTATGAAGCCTATCG